>NZ_JAHFPF010000089.1 GCF_023259385.1 Brevundimonas sp.
TTGCCGTGGATGGCGCCGGACTCGACGCCGCCGGCTTCCAGATAGGCCGCGACCTTGTCGGCGCCGTGCTTGGTCTTGGTGAAGACCAGGCAGCGCGTGTACTCGGGATCGCTGAACATCTCGGTCAGCAGGGCGCGCTTGCGGCCTTGCTCGATGTGGATGACCGACTGGTTGATCCGCTCCACCGTCGTGGCTTGCGGCGTCACCTGGACCTTGACCGGATCCTTCAGCAGCTCGCCGGCCAGCTTGCCGATCTCCGACGGCATGGTGGCCGAGAAGAACAGGTTCTGGCGCTTGGCCGGGATACGGCTGACGATCTGGCGGATCGGCTTGATGAAGCCCAGGTCCAGCATCTGGTCGGCCTCGTCCAGGACGAAGATCTCGGTGGCCGACAGGTCCAGGTTCTTCTGCTGGATGTGGTCCAGCAGGCGGCCCGGGGCGGCGACCAGGATGTCGAGGCCCTGGTTCAGCGAGCGTTCCTGCCCGCCGTACTTCACGCCGCCGAAGATCACGGCGACGCGGAAGCCCAGGTGCTTGCCGTAGGCCTTGAAGCTCTCGCCGATCTGGGTGGCCAGTTCGCGCGTCGGCGACAGCACCAGGCAGCGCGTGGTGCGGGGCAGGGGGGCGACGCGGTTGGCCGCCAGGCGGTGCAGGATCGGCAGGGCGAAGGCGGCGGTCTTGCCGGTGCCCGTCTGGGCGATGCCCAGCAGATCCTTGCCGGCCATGACGTCCGGGATGGCCTTCTGCTGGATCGGGGTCGGCGTGGTGTAGCCTTCCGCGGTCAGCGCCTGCAGCAGGGCCGGATTCAGGCCCATGGATTCAAAGGTATTGTTGCTCACGGAGCGGTTTCTTTCGCATGCGGCGACGCGCATCAGCCATGGCTCGTAAGCCGTCAGGGCCGCGCACCGCCAGTCCCGATAAGGGCCTCAAGCGTGAGACCTTCGGGGTGGATCGGGCGCCGCCCCGCGTGTCCGGGCAGCGAATGAATCTTGAGGAGCCGGCGGCTGCTACAGTCAGATCTTCGGGGAGGAAGACCCACACGCGCTGGAGACGCCGGAGACCGCAAATGGTGCGGTGCAGCGGGCAAATGGCCTGCAAAGGTGTTCAAGTCAAGGCGTGAGGCTCAGGATCCGCCCAGCAGCCCCACCGCCATATTGACCGTCAGGGCCACCACCACGGTGTTGAAGACGAAGGCCGCCAGGCTGTGCACGGTCGAGGTCCGGCGCACGCCCCGGTCGGTGATCTGCACGTCCGCCGTCTGCGAGGCGACGCCGATGATCAGGGAGAAGTGCAGGAAGTCCCAGTAGTCGGGCTCCGGGTCGTCGCCCGGGAATAGCAGGCCGCCGCGGTCGCCCTTGTCGCCCGCCGAATAGAAGACGTGGGCGTAGTGGAAGGCGAAGATCACGTGCACGAACAGCCACGACAGCACGACCGTGACCAGGGCCAGGATAGCGGGCCCGCCGCCGCCCTGCGCCGCTTCCCCGACCACCAGGACCACGCTGGCCACCGCCGCGATCAGGGCCAGCGGCAGGATGGCGGGGCCCGCTTCGTCCAGCGCCGAGGCGCGCTTGCGGATCGCATCGGCCGACCGGGTGCGGATCACCTTCACGGCGCTCTCGACCAGGAACAGGCCGACGCCGATGTCCCACGCCAGCGCGATCCGCGACAGCCAGCCTCCGGACACCGGCCACAGCACGCCCGACGCGGCGATCAGGATCAGTACGGCGAGAGGCCAGTGGAGGCGGAGCCAGGTCATGGGGACACTGCATCACCTCTCCATCGCCCGTTCAAGGCGATGGGGCGGTGAGACGCGTCCGTTCCTGACGTACCGGCGTGCGAAGATGGACGATCTCGCACGGCATCCCGTTTTCGTTGTTTCCGATCCGCACGACTTTGGCGCTCTTCGCACTCGTTTTTTCCCAGTGCGGAATCCCTTCGCACCCGCGAAATGGCCCTCGACTTCCCCCGCGTCATCACGGAATGTTACAGCCTCGCCCCACGGGAGACGCCCATGTCGATGACGCCGCGCGCCGGACTTCAGGTCGCACAGGAACTGGCCGACTTCATCGAGGTCGAAGTGCTTGCGGGCCTCGACATCACCGCCGAGCGCTTCTGGACCGGCGCCGCCGACCTGTTCGCCCACGCCGCCGTCCGCAACCGCGCCCTGCTGGACGTGCGCGACGACCTGCAGGCCAGGATCGACCAGTGGTCCATCGACCGCGCGGGCCGGCCGCAGGACCCGGCGGCCGCCGCCGCCTTCCTGCGCGAGATCGGCTACCTGGTCCCCGAGCCCGAGCCCTTCGCCATCGCGACCACCCGGGTCGATGCCGAGGTGGCGACCCTGGCCGGGCCGCAGCTGGTCGTGCCGGCGCTCAACGCCCGCTTCGTCCTCAACGCCGCCAACGCCCGCTGGGGCAGCCTCTATGACGCCCTCTACGGCACGGACGCCCTGGGCGATTTGCCGCCCCCCGGGCCCTATGACGCCGCCCGCGGCGCCCGCGTGGTCGCCCGCGCCAAAGCCTTCCTCGACGAGGCCGTGCCGCTGGCCCAGGGATCGTGGGCCGACCTCGGCGATCCTTCGGGCGGCATAGCCCTGAAGGACCCCGGCCAGTATGTGGGCCAGACGGAAGCGGGCCGTGTCTTCAGGCACAACGGCCTGCACATCGAGGTGGTCTTCGACCCCGCCCATCCCATCGGCGCGACCGACCCGTCCGGGATTTCCGACGTGGTGCTGGAGGCCGCGCTCTCGACCATCGTCGATCTCGAGGACTCGATCGCCGCCGTCGACGCCGCCGACAAGGTCGCCGCCTACCGCAACTGGCTGGGCCTGATGCAGGGCGATCTGGTCGAGACTTTCCAGAAGGGCGGCCAGACCCTGACCCGCGCCCTGAACCCGGACAAGGTCGTCGCCGCGCCCGACGGCTCGACCGTGACGTTGCCGGGCCGGTCGCTGCTGTTCGTGCGCAACGTCGGCCACCTGATGACCACCCCCGCCGTCCGTCTGGCGGACGGCTCGGAGGTGTTCGAGGGGGTGCTGGACGCCCTGGTCACCGCCGCCGCGGCCGTCCACGACCTCAAGGGACGGGGCCGCTTCCGCAACAGCCGTGAAGGCTCGATCTACATCGTGAAGCCCAAGATGCACGGGCCGGACGAGGTCGCCTTCACCAATGACCTGTTCGGGCGGGTCGAGGACATCCTCGGCCTCGACCGCTGGACCCTGAAGGTCGGCGTCATGGACGAGGAGCGCCGCACCTCCGCCAACCTCGCCGCCTGCCTGAAGCAGGTCGCCAACCGGCTGGTCTTCATCAACACCGGCTTCCTGGACCGCACCGGCGACGAGATCCACACCGCCATGCGGGCCGGTCCGGTGGTGCGCAAGGCGGAGATGAAGTCCTCCGCCTGGATCAGCGCCTACGAGGCCCGCAACGTGGCCATCGGCTTGGCCTGCGGCCTGTCGGGCAAGGCCCAGATCGGCAAGGGCATGTGGGCCGCGCCCGACCGCATGGCCGACATGCTGGATCAGAAGGCGGCGCATCCGAAGACCGGCGCCAACACCGCCTGGGTCCCGTCGCCGACGGCGGCCACCCTGCACGCCCTCCACTATCACCAGACCGACGTCTTCGCCCTGCGCGAGGCCATCGCGGCGCAGCCGGTTCCCGGTCTCGCCCCCCTGCTCACCGCCCCGCTGGCCGAGGGCCGCAACTGGTCGGGGGAAGAGGTCGCCGAGGAGCTGGAGAACAACGCCCAGGGCCTGCTCGGCTATGTCGTGCGCTGGATCGACCAGGGCGTCGGCTGTTCCAAGGTGCCCGACATCCACGACGTCGGCCTGATGGAGGACCGCGCCACCCTGCGCATCTCCTCCCAGCATATGGCCAACTGGCTGCTGCACGGCGTCTGCACCGCCGATCAGGTCGAGGCCGCCCTGCTGAAGATGGCCGCCAAGGTCGACGCCCAGAACGCGGGCGACCCGCTCTATGAGCCCATGGCCCCGAACCCCGACGCCAGCCTCGCCTTCCAGGCCGCGCGGGCCCTGGTGTTCGAGGGAACCGAACAGCCCAACGGCTACACCGAGCCGCTGCTGCACCGGTTCAGGGCGGAGAAGAAGGGTCTAGGGTCTAGGGTCTAGGCTGGGGCCGTGGGAGCATTTGGCGAGTGCGCTGGAACAGCATCTCCCTAGCCCCTAGCCCCTAGCCCCTAGCCCCTAGCCCCTAGCCCCTAGCCCCTACTGCTCGCTGCCCGAGCGCCACAGGTTGTTCGTCAGCGGCTCCAGCAGATAGGCCAGGGCCGTCCGCTTGCGCAGCAGGATGACCACCTGCACCGGCGCGCCCGGACGCAGGACCTCGGCGCCCCGGCCCAGCTTGGCCAGCTCGTTGGCGGGGACGACGATCTCGGCGCGGTAGAAGCTGGCGCCGGTCTCCTCGACCGTGAAGCTGTCGGCGGAGATGCTCTTCACCGTGCCGTGGATGATCGGCGGGTTGCGCTCGCGCAGGCCGGGGAACTTGACCTCGGTGGTCTGGCCGATGCGCAGGTTGTCGATGTCGGTGGGGGTGACCTTGGCCACGATCACCTGCGAGGCGTCGTTGGGCACGATCTCCATCAGGGTCTGCCCCGGCTGGATGACCCCGCCCTGGGTGAAGATGGTCAGGCCGACGACCTGGCCGGTGGCCGGGGCGCGAACCTCGTTGCGGGCGATCTGGGCCCGGAGCTCGATCATGCGCGGGCGCAGCTCGTTCAGCTGCACGTCGATCTGGCGCAGCTGGTCGGCGACGTCCTCGCCCATCTTGGTGTTCACCCCGGCCATCTGCAGCCGGGTCTCGCCCACCGCCTCGCGCGAGCGGGCGATCTGGGCGCGCAGGGAGCCCAGCTCGCCGTCCAGCTGGGCGGCGGTGCGCTCCAGCGCCCGGACGCGGGTCTGCGGCGCATAGCCCTTCTCGGCCAGGCCGCGCATGCCGGTCAGCTCCTCCTGGATCAGGCGTTGCTGCTCCTGGTTGGACTCGATCTGGCGCTGATAGCCGTCGATCTGGTCGTTCAGCTGGGCGATCCGCTGGCTCAGCACGCCCGTCTCGGTCGAGCGGCCGGTGCGGCGGGCCCCGAACTGCAGCTGCTGGATGCGCAGCGACTCCTGGGCCAGGGCCGCGTCCTCGGGCGCCAGGTCCGCGAACTCCGGCGGCGTGGGGATCGAGCCCATCCGGTCGCGCTCGGCCACCAGCCGGGAGCGCTGGGCGATCAGGGCGTAGACCTGGCTGGCCACGCCGCGCTCGGTGGCCTTCAGCTCGCCGCTGGACAGCTGCAGCAGGATCTGGCCGCGCTGGACGGTGTCGCCCTCGGCCACGAGCAGGGCGCTGACGACGCCGCCCTCGCGGTGTTGCACCGCCTGGCGGTTGCCCGAGACGGCGACCTGGCCGTCCGCATAGGCGCCGGCGTCCAGCGGCGCGATGGCGGCCCAGCCCAGGCCGATGATGAAGAAGACGAGGATGATGATCCCGCCGATCCACAGCTCAAGCCGCGGCGTGTCGGCGACGACCGTCGGACCGGACGGCGCTTCGGGCAGGGCGAGAGGCGGCGGCGCGGCGGCGGTCTCCGGCGCGGGGGCGGCCGGGTCCTGGGGCGCTGTGGCGTCGGTCATTGGCTGCGTCGCGGCGGTTGGGCGGAGCTGGAGATCCGGCCCTGGGCTTGCTGAGGTTGACCCGGCGCCTGTTGCGGCGCGGTCGGGGCGGGGCCGCGCGGCGTGGTGGCGCGCATCTTCTCGAGCACCTCCTCGCGCGGGCCTTCCAGCTGGACCATGCCGTCGCGCATCATCAGCAGCCGGTCGACCCGGGCCAGGACCCCGGCGCGGTGGGCGATGATGACCACGGCCGCGCCGCGCGCGGCGGCGCCGAGGATGGCCTGCATCAGCGCCGCCTCGCCTTCCTGGTCGAGGTTGGAGTTGGGCTCGTCCAGCACCAGCAGGACGGGCTCGTTGTACAGCGCCCGCGCCAGCGCCACGCGCTGCGCCTGACCGGCGGACAGGCCCTGGCCGAACGGGCCCAGCAGGGTGTCGTAGCCGTTGGGCAGGCGCAGGATCAGCTCATGCGCGCCGGCCTGCATGGCGGCCTTCACGGCCCCGCGGTCGGCGGTTTCCTGATCGACGCCGGTGGCGGTGGCGAAGCGCGAGATGTTGTCCTTGATGGTCCCGGCGAACAGGCTGGGGACCTGCGGCAGATAGCCGATCCAGCGGGCCAGTTCGTCGCCCTCGCGCGCCTCGTACTCGGCGCCGTCCAGGCGGACCGCGCCGGCCTGGGGCTTCAGCGCGCCGGCGACGACCCGGGCCAGGGTGGTCTTGCCCGAGCCGCTGGCGCCCACGACGCCCAGGGTCTCGCCGGGCTTCAGCGCGAAGGCGACGCCGCGCAGTTGCGGGTTCTCGGTCTCCGGGAATTTCACCGACACGGCCTCGACCTGCAGCCGGCCCTTGGGGTCGGGCAGGGCGGTGCGCTCGCGCTCCACCGAGGCGGTGGCGCCGAACAGTTCGGTCAGGGTCTTCCAGCTGGCCACGGCCTGGACCAGGTTGGGCCACACCCCGACCAGCAGCTCCACCGGCGCGACGGCGCGGCTCAGCAGCACCGAGGAGGCGATGATGGAGCCCTGCGAGATCTCGCCCTTCACCGCCAGATAGGCGGCCAGGCCCAGGGCGGCGGACTGCATCACCAGACGCAGGAATTTGATCGCGCCGGAGTAGCGGCCCCCGGCCAGCTGGGCGTCGGCCTGGGCGGCCGTCGCGTGGCGGCGCTGCTCGACCTGACGGGCGATGGAGGACTGGCGCATGCCCAGGGCGCGGACCACCTCGGCCTGGCCGGCGATCCCTTCCTGGGCGGCGTAGGCGTGGTTCTGCGACTGGATGGCCCGGTTCAGGCGCGGGCGGGTGTCGCGCTCGTTCAGCCAGGCGAGGGTGAACAGGGTGAGGCCGCCGACCAGCGTCAGCACGCCGATGGCCGGGTGCAGCAGGAAGCAGCACAGCAGGTAGATCGGGGTCCAGGGCGCGTCGAACAGGGCCAGCATGCCCTGGCCGCCGATGGCGCCGCGCACGTTGTCGAACTCGCGCAGGGCCTGGGTGTTGGGCGCCTTGGCCTGCAGGTCCATGACCCGCTGCAGCACCTTGCCCGACAGCATGCGGTCCAGCCGCAGACCGGCGCGCAGCATCAGCCGTCCGCGCAGCCAGTCCAGTCCGGCCAGGGCCCCGAGGGCCAGCACGGCCACGCAGGTGATCAGGGTCAGGGTCAGGATGCCGCCGGTCGGCACCACCCGGTCGTACACCTGCATCATGTACAGGGTCGGCGTCAGATAGAGCAGGTTGACGAGCGCGGAGAACACCGCCGCCCAGACGAAGTGCGAGCGGCAAGCGATGAGCGCCTCGGCGAGGGGCTCCGTTCCCGGTTTGCTGGGCAGCAGGTTTTTCAGCACGTGTCGGGTCGGGTCCTGCGGGAAGTACGACGCTACTCTAACCTGTGGAACGCCAATCCCATAGCGGCGCCGCGCATAGGTTGAGCGAACGCATTTCTGACCCATGTTTAACTTGCCGCAGAAGGGTTGGCGCGACAGGGTGCCGCCCTTCACGGAGGGCGTGGCATGCTGACGATCGAGAACCTGACCCATATCTACGGCAACGGGACTCGCGCACTGGATGACGTCAGCCTGACCATTCCCAAGGGGATGTTCGGGCTGCTGGGACCCAACGGCGCCGGCAAATCCACCCTGATGCGGTCGATCGCGACCCTGCAGACCCCGACCTCGGGCTCGATCCGTTTCGGCGACATCGACGTCATCAGCGAGCCGGAGAAGCTGCGCCGCGTGCTCGGCTACCTGCCCCAGGATTTCGGCGTCTATCCGCGGGTCTCGGCCTACGACATGCTCGATCACATGGCGGTGCTGAAGGGCATCGCCAACGGCAGGGAGCGCAAGGCCACGGTCGAGGCGCTGCTGAACCAGGTCAACCTGTGGCCCGTGCGCGGCAAGGCGCTGGCCGGCTTCTCGGGCGGCATGCGCCAGCGCTTCGGCATCGCCCAGGCCCTGATCGGCAACCCCGAACTGATCATCGTCGACGAGCCCACCGCCGGTCTGGACCCCGAGGAGCGCAACCGCTTCCTCAACCTGCTGGCCGAGGTGGGCGAGAACGTCGTCGTCATCCTGTCGACCCATATCGTCGGCGACGTGACCGACCTGTGCCCCCGCATGGCGGTGCTGGCCGGCGGCAAGATCCAGCTGGAAGGCGTCCCCGCCGACCTGCAGCACACGCTGGAGGGCCGGATCTGGAAGCGGATCATCGACAAGGCCGAGCTGCCCGATTTCAAGAAGCGCTACGAGGTCATCTCGACCCGTCTGCTGGCGGGCCGGACCGTGATCCACGTCCTCGCCGACAACCACCCGGGAGACGGCTTCGAAGGCGCGCCCGGCGGCCTTGAGGATGTCTATCTGGCGACCGTCGCCAAGACCCGCCGCGCGGCCTGATCCCCATGTTCGGCAAAATCGCGAGCTTCGAGTTCCGCTACCAGCTGCGCCAGCCGGCGTTCTGGGTCATCGCCATCGTCTTCGGCCTGCTGGCCTTCGGCGCGGTCGCCAGCGACAACGTCTCGCTGGGATCGGGCGGCAACGTTCACAAGAACGCGCCCTACGCCCTGTCCGTCGCCCACATCATCTTCAACGTCTTCTTCATGCTGGCCACCACGGCCATCGTGGCCAACGTCGTGGCGCGGGACACCCAGACCGGCTTCGGGCCGATGATCCAGAGCACCCGGATCACCAAGGGCGCCTATCTGTACGGTCGCTTCTTCGGCGCGTTCGCGGCGGTGTCGCTCTGCTACCTCAGCATCTCCATCGGCACCCTGCTGGGCACGATGATGCCCTGGGTCGATCCCGAGACGGTGGGCGCGTTCCGGCCGCAGGACTATCTCTACGCCTATGGCGTCTTCGGCCTGACGGGCCTGTTCCTGACCTCGGCCCTGTTCTTCACTCTCGCGACCCTCACCCGGTCGATGATGGCCACCTATGTCGGCGTGGTCGCGGTCCTGATCGTCTATCTGGGCACCACCGGAGCCCTGGGCACGAAACCCGAGTTTGAAACCGCCCTGGCCTGGGCCGAGCCCTTCGGCAGCGGCGCCTATTCGCTGGTCACCAAATATTGGACGGCGGCCGAGCGGAACACGCTGAACCCGCCGCTGGAAGGCGTGCTGCTGTGGAACCGGGTCATCTGGGTCGCGGTCGGCGCGGCCCTGCTGGCCGGCGCCTATCTGCTCTACCGCCCCGCCGCCAAGGGCGCGAAGCCGAAGAAGCAGGAGCGCCTGCGCGCGCTGGCCGAGGCCGCCGCGCCCGTGTCCGCGCCCCTGGGCGACCTGCCGGCTCCGAGCCATGGCTTCGCCAGCGGCGTGGCGCGGCTGGTCTCGCGCACGGCTTTCGAGACGGCCCTGATCTTCAAGAGCCCCGCCTATGTCGTCCTGATCCTGCTGGGCTTCGCCTTCGCCGTGGCGACCCTGTTCTTCATGGGCGAGATCTACGGCGCGCCGCTGCTGCTGGTCACCCGCGTGGCGATCACCGGTCTGACCGGCGCCTTCGGCCTGATCTCCATCGTCATCGCGATCTACTATTCGGGCGAGCTGGTCTGGCGCGATCGTGACCGCAAGGTGCACGAGATCATCGACGCCACCTCGACCCCGGACTGGACCTTCCTGGTTCCCAAGACCCTGGCGCTGGCGCTGGTGCTCATCTCCACCGCCCTGATCGGCGTGGTGGCGGGCGTCGTCGTTCAGACCATCAAGGGCTACACCGACTTCGAGTTGGGCAAATACCTGTTCTGGTATGTCATCCCGCAGGCCGTGAGCTTCGGCTTGCTGGCCGTGCTGGCGATCTTCGTCCAGGCGCTGTCGCCCAACAAGTTCGTCGGCTGGGCGATCATGGTCGTCTACATGATCTCGACGATCGTGCTGTCCAACCTCGGTTTCGACCACGTGCTCTACGCCTACGGCCGGGGCATCGGGGTGCCGCTGTCGGACATGAACGGCACGGGCGACTACGCCGGGTTCAACGCCTGGCTGGACGCCTACTGGACCGCCTTCGCGGTGGTGCTGCTGGTCATCGCCTATGGTCTGTGGCGTCGCGGTACGGAGACCCGGCTGTGGCCGCGTCTCAAGCGCTTCCCGCGCCGTTTGATGGGCCCGGCGGGCGCGATCGGCGGCGTGGCGCTGGCGGCCTTCGTGGGCCTGGGCGTCTTCATCTACACGAACACCAACGTCTGGAACGAGTACCGCACCGACAGCCAGACCGAGCGGCTTCAGGCCGACGCCGAGAAGACCCTGCTGCGCTACGAGACCCAGCCGCAGCCGTCGGTCTCGGACGTGCGTCTGGTCATGGACCTGCATCCCCATGCGCCCAAGCTGACCACGCGCGGGAGCTATGTACTGGAGAACAAGACCGACCAGCCCCTGCGCGAAGTTCACCTGCGCTGGAGCGACGACCTGGAGATGAAGCAACTGCTCGTGCAGGGCGCGACGGTCGCCCGCGAGTGGCCGGAGTTCGACTACCGCATCTATCGCTTCGACACCCCGATGCAGCCGGGCGAGCGCCGCACCGTGCAGTTCGAGACCGTGCTGGAGCAGCGCGGCTTCAAGAACAGCGGCAACACCACCCGTCTGGTCGACAACGGCACCTTCGTCACCAACGGCGAGTTCACGCCCACGGTCGGCATGGATCGCCGCGGCCTGCTGACCGACCGCGCCAAGCGCCGCAAGCTGGGCCTGCCCGCCGAGCTGCGTCCGGCCAAGCTGGAGGACGAAAGCGCCCGTGCGCACAACTACATCGGCGCCGACTGGGTGACGGCGGACATCACCGTCACGACCGACGCCGACCAGACCGTGGTCGCGCCCGGCGACAAGCGCTCGGACGTCACGGCGAACGGCCGCCGCACGGCGCGCTTCGTCACCGAGTCCCCGGTGCTGAACTTCTTCTCGATCCAGTCGGCCCGCTACGCCCAGACCCGGCGCGAGCACAACGGGGTCGAGCTGGTCGTCTTCCACGACCCCGCCCACACCCGCAACGTGGACCGGATGCTGGATGCGCTGGAGTCGTCGCTGGACTACTTCCAGGCCAATTTCAGCCCCTACCAGTTCCATCAGGCGCGGATCGTGGAGTTCCCGGACTACGCGTCCTACGCCCAGTCCTTCCCCAACACCTTCGCCTGGTCTGAAGGGCTCGGCTTCATCGCCGACCTCAGCGACCCGACCAAGATCGACTACGTCACCTATGTCGCCGCGCACGAGTTCGGCCACCAGTGGTGGGCGCACCAGATCGTCGGCTCCAACCAGCAGGGCATGACCACCCTGTCGGAAACCCTGGCGCAGTATTCGGCGCTGATGGTGATGGAGAAGAAGTACGGCCGGGATCAGATCCGCCGCTTCCTGAAGTTCGAGCTGGACCGTTACCTGCGCTCGCGCGGCACCGAGCGGCTGGAAGAGATGCCGTTGTTCCGCAACGAGAACCAGCAGTACATCCACTACCAGAAGGGCGGCCTGGTCATGTACCTGCTGCGCGATCAGATCGGCGAGGACGCGGTCAATCGCGCCCTGCGCCGGGTGCTGGCGCAATACGCCTTCAAGGGCGCGCCCTATCCCCGCTCCCTGGACCTCGTGGCCGCCCTGCGGGCCGAGGCGCCGGCGGACAAGCAGGCCCTGATCACCGACCTGTTCGAAAAGATCACCCTGTATGACGTCAAGACCACCGGCTCGACGGCGACCCGCCGCGCCGACGGCCGCTGGGACGTCACGATCACCGTCGACGCCCGCAAGCTGTATGCGGACGGGCAGGGCAAGGAGACCGACGCGCCGCTGAACGAAAGCTTCGACGTGGGCCTGTTCAGCGCCGAGCCGGGCAAGGGCCGCTTCAACGAGGGCGACGTCATCCTGCTGGAGCGCCGTCCCATTCGGACGGGGGTGCAGACCCTGCGCTTCATCACGACGAAGAAGCCGTCGTTCGCGGGCGTCGATCCCTACAACAAGTGGATCGACCGCAACTCGGACGACAACGTCAGGACGGTGGACTAGGCGGGAGGCGGGCTGTCGGCCAGGTCGGAGAGACAGCCTCGCCATTCGGCGAGCAGTTCCGGTCGACCGCTGACATCGATCCGGAAGCGTTCCAGCGCGGCGCCCGGGCTGGATTGGTAGGCGACTTCGGCGATCCCGAGATCCGCCAGGCCGCTGAAGAAGGCCGAGGTCTGCGGGCCCATCCGGTAGACGAACATCTCGACCCCCGTGCCGTCGGACTCCTCGCGCCGGATGAATTCGTGCGAAGTCTCCGCGCCGTTTCCGACCAGGACGCCGTGAGCCAGGGGCTGCAGTCGCCTGTCCGGTCCGGAGATGCCGTGACGCAGCACGGCGGCCTGTTCTCCGCTCACGTGATTCAGCACCATCG
>NZ_JAHFPF010000090.1 GCF_023259385.1 Brevundimonas sp.
TGGTCTGGCCGACACCCGCGTGACTGCGCATGCCGACGCCGACCACCGAGACCTTGGCCACGTCCTCATCGACGCGCAGCTCCTCGAAGCCGATCTGGTCCTGCGCGGCCTGCATCAGCTCGGCGGCGCGCTGGGCGTCTCTACGACCCGTGGTGAAGGTCAGGTTGACCGTCCCGGCGGTGCGGGCCTGCGACTGGACGATCATGTCCACGTTCACATTGGCGTCCGCGAGGCGGGTGAAGACATCCGCGGGGGCGTCGACCCGGTCGGACAGGCCCAGCAGGGTGATGCGGGCCTCGTCGCGGCTCATGGTCACGCCGGACACGATGCGTTTTTCCACGATCTCCTCCTCGTCGCAGATCAGGGTTCCACCCTTGTCGGGCATGACGCCGTTCGCGTCGGGTTCGATGAAGCTGGACAGGACCCGGACGGGGACCTGTTTCGCCATGGCCAGTTCGACCGACCGGGTCTGCAGCACCTTGGCGCCCAGGGACGCCATCTCCAGCATCTCCTCATAGGAGACCTTTTCGAGGCGCCGCGCCTTTGCTTCGATGCGCGGGTCGGTCGTGTAGACGCCGTCGACGTCAGTGTAGATGTCGCAGGGGCACTCCAGCGCCGCCGCCACCGCCACCGCCGAGGTGTCGGAGCCGCCGCGGCCCAGGGTGGTGATGCGCCCGTCGCGGGTGACGCCCTGGAAGCCGGGGACCACGGCGATCTCGCCCTTGTCCATGGCGGCGCCCAGCACCTCGCCCGGCACGTCCTCGATCCGGGCGCGGCCGTGGGCGTCGTCGGTCAGGATCGGGATCTGCCAGCCCATCCAGCTGCGGGCGTTCAGGCCCATGTTGCGCAGGGTCAGGGCCAGCAGGCCCGAAGTCACCTGCTCGCCCGAAGCGACGACGACGTCGTATTCGTCGTCGGACAGTTCGATACCCGCGCCGGGACGGCCGGCGCCGTCGGTCCAGGCGACCAGCTCATTGGTCTTGCCGGCCATGGCCGAGACGACGACCGCGATTTTCTTGCCCGAGGCGGCCTCAGCGGCGACGATGCGCGCGGCGCGACGGATGCGTTCGAGGTCGCCCATGGACGTGCCTCCGAACTTCATCACCAACCGATCTGACTCAGGCCGCGTCATCTTGCGCAGGTCGCTCCGTCTTGCGTGAAACGGCGCGCGGGTTCATCGCTGCGCCATGGTCGCTTCTAACGGCACGGTATCGGCGCGGGAACCCCAAGGCGCCAAGGAATTCAACGATCAGGCGGCGGGGCCGTCGATCGATCCCGCGGACGTGGCCCGCTTCTCGGCGCAGGCCGCCGAATGGTGGGACGCACGAGGGCCGTTCGCGCCCCTGCATCGCTTCAATCCGGCCCGGCTGGCCTTCGTACGCGACCGCGTCGCCGAACGGTTCGGCCGCGACGCGAAGACCCGAGAAGCCTTCGCCGGCCTGACCCTTCTGGATGTCGGCTGCGGCGGCGGCCTGATCGCCGAACCCATGCGCCGGCTGGGTTTCGCGGTCACCGCCGTGGACGCCTCTAGCGAGAACATCGGCACCGCTCGGGCGCACGCGGACCAGCAGGGGCTGGAGATCGCCTATCGCGCCGCCACGGTCGAGCAGCTGGAAGCCGAAGGCGCAGGACCGTTCGATGTGGTCCTGACCATGGAAGTCATCGAGCACGTAGCCGACCCGGAGGCCTTCGTGCGCGCCTGCTCGCGGCTGGTGAAGCCGGGCGGCCTGATGATCGTGGCGACCCTGAACCGCACCCTGAAGGCGCTGGCCCTGGGCAAGGTCGCGGCGGAATACGTGCTGCGCTGGGTGCCCGCCGGGACCCACGACTGGCGCCAGTTCATCCGTCCCGACGAACTGCGGCGGATGCTGTCGCACGAGCCGGTCACGGTGACCGGGCCCTATGGTCTGGCCTACGACCTGTTGGCCGACCGCTGGCGTGAAGGGCAGGACGCCGATATCAACTACATGATGATCGCCACCCGGGACTGATCCCCAGAGGGGCGACGAGGAGACATCCATGATCGCGCTGATGCTCGCCGGCCTTCTGGCCGCCGCTTCCCCGTCTTCCGCTTCGGCCCAGGAGCCGACCGCCACCGCGACCCGCGGTGCGCCGGGCATCTGCATCCGCTGGGCCCGCAACCGCTCCGCGCGGGTGGCCGAGGCGAGGGTCGTGCGCAGCTCGGGCAACGTCGCGCTGGACCGCCGCCTGGCCGAGGCCGTTCCCCAGATGGACTGGCCGGTGGGCGTGGACGACTATCGCGGCCAGTGGGTGGGCATCTGGATGGCGGTCGGCGGCGCCTCGACGCCGGAAGGCCCCCTGCCGGACTGCTCCAGCCTGCCCGACCGCAGCTGGACGCCCGCGCCGACGCCCGCTCCGGCGGGCTGAGGCCGCCTTACCGCGATTTCACCTACCTATCGGGCTTGTAACGGGATCGGCGCAACGACGCGTGCGACGTCTTCGGCATCACCTTCACCGGAGCCGATCCCATGAAACGCCTGCTGATCCTCACCGCCGTCGCCGCCGCCGCCCTGACCAACGCCGCCTGCGTGACCGTCATCGACGCCACCAGCGACTACGGGTGGTCGGGCGAAAACGCCCGGCCGTTCAAGGGCGCCCGTGACAGCTGCCGCGCCAGCGCGGGCCGCGACGAAGGCACCACGGCCTTCCTTCAGTGCATGGCCGACAAGGGCTGGACCCGCACCCGCGACTGACGGGCGGTCTACAACGGCCGCATCATGTAGCGGGCGTCGTCGCCGTAGCTGGCCAGCTTTTCGGCCATGCCCGGCGGGTCGCGGACCTCGAACCCGTGCCGGGCCCAGAAGGGCGCGGCGGCGTTGACCGCGACCAGGCTGACGGCGGGCCAGCCCGCCGCCCGGGCGGCGTCCGCCAGTTGCTCGACCACCGCGCCGGTATGCCCGCCGGCCCGCGCGTCGGGGTGGATGGCGAGGTCGTGCAGGTACATGACCGCCGCGTCGTCGGGAATCGCTTCGATCAGGGTGTTCAGCGCCGGAACGGCGTCGGCGCGCCACGGATAGGCGACGAGATAGCCCCGGGGCGGCCCGTCGCCGTCCGCCAGCACGAAGCAGCCGGACGCGTTCAGAGCCAACCGGTTCTCGAACAGCTCGCGGCCTTCGAAATGATCGGGAAAGCCGAGCACGGCGATGGCCGCGACGGCGTCCAGATCGACCGCCGTCATCGCCCGCCAGGTCAGGTCGGGCAGCGCGCGTTCAGTTCGGCCTTCTGGAACCGCCATCGGATCGCCCTCGCCTGTCCTTCGATCTCGCCCTCGATGCGGGCATTCAGCACATCGCCGTCGCGTTCATAGATGACCCGCTGCGGGAAGTCGTGAGCCGACTGCTGGAAGACGACCCGGTTCGGAGCGGACTCGATCACCGGAAACACGGTCAGGGCCTGCCCTTCGGGGTGGGCGAAATAGGCGAAGGGGGCGTTCGCTTCGGGCCCCGCCGGCGCGATCCGGGACAGTTCCCAGCCGACCTGGCCGTTGCGGACCGTGATCGAGGTTCCGGCCATCAGGTTCAGGCGCGGGACGCTCCAGGTCTCGGCCACCTCGCGCCCGCCCTCGCAGGACAGCCAGTAGCCGGACATCCACCCCAGATCGGGGCGAAGATCGGCCTGCGGTCCGGCGGTCAGGGCGGCGGTCAGGATCAGGGCGGTCAGCATGGTCGGGTCTCTCCCTCGGGTTCGAAGGCAAGCTAGGCCGGATGGTCGGCGCCGGGCTTGTAGGATTGCGACGCGATGGCCCGGGCCAGGGCCTGCTGCTCGCGCGCCCATTCGGTGGCGGTGCAACCGAGGAAGCGGCGGAAGTCACGCGCCATCTGCGGCTGGTCGAAATAGCCGGCCTCCAGCCCCGCATCCAGCCAGCCCTCGGCCTCGGGGCGGCCTGGATGGGCAGCGTGGTCGAAGACCCGGCGGAAGCGGAAGACCGAGCGCAGCATGCGCGGCGACACCCCGACCCGGTCGGCGAACCGACGCTGCAGGGCGCGTTGGTCGGCGGGCTTGCGAACCGGCGACGCCCGATCGGCGGCGGCGACCTCGATCTCGGCCCGGACCACCGGATCGACGGTCCAGCCGGCGCGGCGGCGCTGATCCGCCAGCCAGCCGGTGAAGGCCGCGACCTGGGCCTCCGGATCGCCGGCGGGGGCCGAGAAGCCCTTCAGCCGCTCGACCATGTCCAGCCGCCGGTCGGTGGCTGCGGCCAGGGGCAGCCCCAGCCAGTCGCGGGCGCCGTCGGGCGCGAAGCGGATCGCCACCAGCTCGGTCGGCCCCACTGGCCGCAGGGCCAGGGGCCGGGTCATCTGACCGGCGAACAGGGCGGAGGGCTGCAGCCGCCACTCGCCGTCCTCATCCTGTTCCTCATAGGGAGCGCCGATGTCGAAGATCAGTTCGGGGCAGCCGTCGGGCGCGATGCGTTGCACGACCGGCGCCGGGTCCGGATCGGCATAGGTCCAGATCACCCGCACGAAGGGCTTCAGCGCCGCGGGCGGCTCGAACTCCTGATAGCGCTCCCCGCCCCCCGGCATGCTCAGTTCACCCGGGACTTGTCGGGCGGCAGGGCCGGAAGCGGAGCGCAGGGCACGCCGTCGTCGCGCAGCTTCTTCACCTCGGCCACGGTGGCTTCGCCGTAGATCTCGCGCTTCTCCGAGCGGCCTTCATGGATGTCGCGCGCCTCGCGGGCGAAGGCGTCGCCGACGTAGTCGAAATTCTGCTCGACGTGGGCGCGCACCTCGCGGACGGCTTCCATCATCATGGTCTGCATCTTCGCGGCCGCATCGAGCGCGGGCGCCGATCGCTTCGTGCCCGCGACGGCCGGGGCCATGACCTGCTTGGTCACCCCGGTCGAGCCGCATATCGGGCACTCGACCAGTCCCCGCTCAGCCTGGTCGTCATAGTCGGACGACGAACTGAACCACGCCTCGAAGCCGTGGCCGTGATCACAGCCCAGGGCGTAGCGGATCATGCCGACAACGGAGCGGGCGGCGCGAAGTCGCGGTCGTGAGTCAGCTGTGGCACCGCGTTGCGGGCCTTGTCGACCGCATCGAAATCGAGCGTGGCGAACAGGACGCCCGGCTCGTCGGTGTCGAGCTTGGCGATCACCTCGCCCCAGGGCGCGACCACGGTCGAGCGGCCCCAGGTCCGACGACCGTCCTCATGCGTTCCGGCCTGGGCGGGCGCCAGGATGTAGGTTCCGGTCTCGATGGCGCGGGCGCGCAGCAGCACCTCCCAGTGGGCCTCGCCGGTCGGGACGGTGAAGGCGGCGGGGACGGCGATCATCTTCGCCCCGGCCTTGGCCAGGGCGCGGTGCAGCTGCGGGAAGCGGACGTCGTAGCAGATGGTCAGACCCAGCCCGCCCCACGGCGTCGGGGCCACCACGGCGGTCTCGCCGGGCCGCACAGAGGCGCTTTCGCGCCAACGCTCGCCGGTCGGCAGATCGACGTCATAGACGTGCATCTTGTCATAGGTCGCGGTCACCACGCCCGTGTCGTCGATCAGGATCGAACGATTGGCGGCGCGGTCGTCGCCCTCATGCCCCGACCGCACGATGGCCGAGCCGATCAGCAGCCAGACGCCGAGCTCCTTGGCCAGCGCCTTCAGCTTGGCCACCACCTCGTCGCGATCGTCGGGGACCAGCACGGCCTCGCGGGCGGCGCGGTCCTGGATCAGGAAATTGGTGGCCTCGGGCGTCAGGATCAGCCGGGCCCCGCCTGCCGCCGCCTGGCGGATCAGCGGCTCGACATGGGCGAAGGCGGCCCCGGGCGAGGCCGGGGTGCGCGTCTGGATCAGGGCGACGGAAAGAGTGCTCATCAGGCGGCGAGCAGTGCGTCCAGCTCGCCCTTGCGGTCAAGCGCATGCAGGTCGTCGGAGCCGCCGATGTGCTTTCCGCCGATGAAGATCTGCGGGAAGGTCATCCGGCCGTTGGAGCGCTGGATCATCTCCTGCTTCTTCTGCGGATCGTTCGAAGCGACGATCTCGGTGTAGTCCACGCCCTTGCGGGCCAGCAGGGCTTCAGCCGCCGCGCAATAGGGGCAACCGGGCTTGGTGTAGATGACGACGTCGGCCAATTTTATCTCCAGCTTGATGCGCCCCCTGTCGCTCGCCGCGCAGCGGCTCGCTGATCGAGGGGCTTGTTCTTCCCCCCTACATAGTCAGTTCGCGCACGGTTCGCACGCGGGCGATGACCGCCAGGTCCACGGCGCGGGCTCCGGCCTCCAGCAAAACCCGGGCGCAGGCCTCGGCGGTGGCGCCGGTGGTCAACACGTCATCGACCAGAAGAACGCGCCGCCCCTTGATCCGGCGCGCGCCCGAAGGGGTGACCGCGAAGGCCGCCTTCACGTTCAGACGCCGCCCGCGCGCCGACTTGCCGCCCTGGCTGGTGGTGTGGGCCTGACGCACCAGGGCGTCAGGCAGATAGTCGAGCCCCGCGGCCCGGGCCAACGGCCGCGCCACCTCGGCGGCCTGATTGAAGCGCCGCGACAGCAGCCGCCAGCGGTGCAGGGGCACGGGCGCCACCACATCCGCCTCGGCCAGCAGGGGCGCGGCGGCGCGGCTGAGCCAGCGGGCGAACAGCGGCGCGAACGGCTGGTGGTCGCCGTGCTTGAACTTCAGGATCAGGCCGCGCGACGCCTCGTCATAGAGGCAGGCCGCCCGCGCCCGGGCGAAGGCGTAGGGCTGGGCCAGGCAGGCCGCGCAACGCTCGGACGCAAACACTCCGCCGTCCATCTCGAACGCCGCGCCGCAGCCGTCGCAGACCGGGTCCTCCAGAAACACCACCCGGCTCCAGGCGTCGGCGGTGAGGCCGGCCGAGGCGGTGGCTTCAGGGCTGTCGTGGGCCAGCGGCGGCAGCAGCAGATCGGCCACGCCCCGGCCCAGAAGACGGCCGAAACCGGCTGCGGCTTCCCATCGCGTGCGCCAGACCCCATCCTGAAGGCTCATGAGCCCCTCCTCCGGTCCCCCCGTCATCTTCGACAGCCAGCGCCGAACGGCAAGGCTTCAGCGCAGCGAAAAGTTGTTTTCCGGCGCCGACTTCCTGCATGCGCGGGCGGCGCAGAACGCCGTCGACAGCCTGGACGCCCTGCTGCGCGACTGGCCCGAAGTCGCTGATCTATCGGCCCATCCCGGCCCGTTCGCCGCCGCCCTGGCCGACAGTCATGCCGCGCCGCGGGTCGGCGCCGTTAAGACGGTGGGCGACCGCCCGGCGCGCGCGGCCCCGGGCCAGACGCCGCTGGACCTGCCGGACCAGTCGCAGGACCTGATCGTCAGCCTGATGAGCCTGCACTGGGCCAACGATCTGCCGGGCGCCCTGAGCCAGATCCGGCGGGCGCTGAAGCCGGACGGCCTGTTCGTGGGCACGCTTCTGGGCGCGGGCACGCTGAAGGAGCTGCGCGCGGTGCTGACCGAGGCGGAGCTGGAACAGCGCGGCGGGGCCCAGGCGCGGGTCTCGCCCTTCGCCGATGGCTTCGACGGCGCGGCCCTGCTGCAGCGGGCCGGGCTCGCCCTGCCGGTGTCGGACGTGGACCGGCTGACGGTCCGTTATCCCGACCTGTTCGCCCTGATCCGCGACCTGCGCGCCATGGGCGAGACCAATGTGCTGGCGGGGGCGAGCCGTCCGCTCACGCGCGGCATCGTCGCCCGGGCGGCGCAGCTCTATGCGGAAAGGTTCGGCGAACCGGACGGCCGCATCCCCGCGACCTTCGAGATCGTCCACCTGGCCGGCTGGGCCCCGCACGAAAGCCAGCAGAAGCCCTTGCCCCGCGGCTCGGCCAAGATGCGGCTGGCGGATGCGCTGGGCGTGAAGGAGGAGACGGGGGAGGAGTAGGCCCGGCCGGCCGTCAGCCGCCCATCGCCGCGCGGATCGCATCCATGGCGCCGTTGAAGACGCCGCTGCCGGTCGCGCCGAAGGCGGTCAGGGCGGACAGGATCACCAGGAAGATCAGGGCGAGGATCAGCCCGTATTCGATGGCCGTGGCGCCGCTCTCGTCGCGCCGGAAGCGATCCAGGAAACGTTTCATCGGCGCCTCCCTTTCCGGACGGCTAGAGCAGATCGCGCAACCAGGCGATCAGGGGTTCGTCCGCCGGGGGCATGGGATAGTCCGGCAACTGCGCCGGCCGAACCCATTTCAGCGCCGAATGCTCATGCGCCTGAACCACCCCCGACCAACGTCGGCACAGGTATAGTGGCATCAACAGGTGAAATGACTCGTAAGCGTGACTGGTAAACACGAAGGGGGCCAGGCAGGCCTCGTTCACGTCGATGCCCAGCTCTTCCTTCAGTTCACGGATCAGGGCGGCCTCGGGACGCTCGCCCGGCTCGACCTTGCCGCCCGGGAATTCCCACAGCCCCGCCAGCTGCTTGCCCTCGGGCCGCTGGGCGATCAGCACCCGACCGTCGGTGTCGATCAGGGCGACGGCGACGACGAGGACGGTTTTAACGGGTTCAATCACAGGTTCCGTCCTATCCACCAGGCTTCGGATTGAAACTCGGACGGCGCGCGTTCCACGTCGGCCAATCCGCCATCCAGGCCCAGGGCCTCGAGCTCATCAAAGAAACGGGTCCGAAGAGGGTCCGGCAGGGCCTGTCCAGTGAAAGGGCAGAAGGAAATCTGCTGGACGACATCGCCGTCACGGACCCGCAGCCAGAATTCCCGCACTTTCGGCGAATAGCCGAGCCCGCACTCTCCGGCTTCGATAAACCGGAAGAGCTCGGGATAGCGACCACGCAATACAGATGCGGGCGCCGCGGTCACGACCGGTAGTCGCCGTTGATCTCGACGTAGCGCTTGGTCAGGTCGCAGGTCCAGACAGTGGCCGAGGCGCGGCCCGAACCCACGTCGACGGTGATGTCGATCTCGGAATTCTTCATATAGGCGCTCATCTTGGCCTCGTCGTAGGTCTGCGACGGGGCGCCGTCGACGGCGGCGACATGCGGGCCGAATTTGATGGCCAGGCGGTCGCGATCGACCGGCTCCTCGGTCTTGCCGACGGCCATGACGACGCGGCCCCAGTTGGCGTCCTCGCCGGCCAGGGCGGTCTTGACCAGCGGGCTGTCGGCGATGGACTTGGCCAGCTTGCGGGCCGAGGCGGGGCTGGCCGCGCCGTCCACCGTGACCTTGACGAATTTGGTCGCGCCCTCGCCGTCGCGGACCAGCTGGTGGGCGAGGTCGAGCATGACCTGGTCCAGCGCGCGGCTGAAGTCCTTCAGGCGGCGGTCGCCGACCCGGCCGATGCGCGGCGCGCCGCTGGCGCCCGTAGCGAACAGCAGGCAGGTGTCGTTGGTCGAGGTGTCGCCATCGACCGTCACGCTGTTGAAGGTCGTGCGCACGTGCAGGCCCAGCAGGGCGCGCAGCACGTTCGGATGGATGTCGGCGTCGGTGACGATGAAGGCCAGCATGGTGGCCATGTCGGGCGCGATCATGCCCGAACCTTTGGCGACGCCGGCGATGCGGACCTTGTGCCCCTCGATGTCGCACTCGGCGTACGAGCCCTTGGGGAAGGTGTCCGTGGTCATGATGGCCTGACCGGCGGCGGCCCAATTGTCGGAATCCAGCCCGGCCTCGATGTCGTGCAGGCGGGCGGCGATCTTGCGGTCGTCCAGCACCACGCCGATCACCCCGGTGGAGGCCAGCATGACGTCGCGCTGGCGGCAGCCGAAGCGTTTGGCGACCTCGGAAGCCGTGCGGCGGGCCGCATCGGCTCCGGCCTTGCCGGTGAAGGCGTTCGCGCAGCCGGCGTTGACCACCAGCGCCCGCACGTCCTGGCCGCCGTCCTCGGCGCCCAGATGGCGTTTGCACCAGTCGACCGGGGCCGAGCCGACCTTGTGGCGGGTGAAGACCCCGGCGCAGCTGGTGCCGCGCGCGAAGCTGAACACCACCAGATCGTCGCGCTCGTGCTTGTAGAAGCCCGCGCGGCCGGTCGCGATCTCGACCCCGCCGATTGGCGGGATGACCGGGAAGGGCACGGCCAGCGGCGACACCTGCAGACCGGGCTTGCCCGGCGCGGGGGCGGCCGCCGCGGGTTTCGACGGAGTGGTGGCGCGCTTGATCGCCGTGGTCACCGGCTCCAGCGCCTTTTCGAAGGCCTGTTCGATCATCTGGCCGGTCGAACCCCGACCGGGGGGAGTGGGCGTCTTGCTCATCGGGCCTTGGCGGGAACGGGGGCGGAAACAGGGGCGGGCGAGGCGGTCGGCTGGGCAGGAGCGGCCGCGGGCGGAACGGCGGCCGAGGCCGGTTCCTGCGAAGGCGCGCCCTCGCCGCCCAGCAGGACCTCGACGGCGGCCTTGCCGCGCAGTTCCTCGAGCAGCTGGCGCACGCCTTCATAGGTCAGGTAGCGCACGATCTGCGGCCGGGCCTGCTCCATGGTCGGCGGGGTTTCGCGGCGGCGGTCCTCGACCCGCAGCACGGCCCAGCCGCCCTCGGTCTGGAAGGGACCGACGGTGGAGCCGGCGGGCCGGTCCCGCAGAGCGTTGCGATAGGCCTCGGGCATGACGTCCAGCGTCGAATAGCCCAGGTCGCCGCCCGAGAAGCGGGTCGCGTCGTCGATCGACCGCTCCATGGCCACCGCCTCGAAGGCCGCGCCCTGCCCCAGGATGCCGACCACGGCGTCGGCCTCGGCGCGGGTGCGCGACAGGATCAGGCGGGTGCGGACCTCTTCCGAGGTCCGGGCCAGATTCAGCTGCCCTTGGTAGATGCCCTCGACGGCCTTGTCGGAAATCTTGTCGTTGACCACCGTCTCGACCAGCATGTCACCGAGGATGCGTTCGCGGGTGGCGGCCAGGCGGCGCTGGGCCAGGGGCGAATTGTCCAGCCCCCGGCGCTCGGCCTCGTGGGCCAGCAGCTTCTGGTCGATGACCTCGTCCAGGACGCGGCGGAACAGGTCGGAGGTCACGTCCAGCGGCTCGCCCTCGCCCACCAGTCCCTGCGCCACGGCCTCGCGCTTCACGTCGGAGGCCCAGATGGTCTCGTCCTGGATCTTGGCCACGGCGCGGTCGCCGGGCTCGGGCGGGCGGTCGGAGCCGCCGCCGCGATCACAGGCGGCGACCGTCAGCGCGAACGCCATCAGCAGGGGAAACAGGACGCGGGAAGGCCTCATGCAGACGCGCTCCGTCGGCGGGCGGCGAAAGGCCCTCGCGTTGACAGGGATAAGGCCGGTGCTTAAGTCCCGGCTGCGCCCAAGTCGAGGGGTTTTCGATCGTTCGCGCGGCCCTCGCGCGCGCCTGTTTTCAAGGGCGCACCGGGCCGTCGTCGCCGGAGCCCCTCTGCGGCGTCCGCCGCCGCCCTTCCGGGACCACAACCAGAGCCATTTGTCGCTCGCCCGCCTTCGGATCCTCCATGCTCGGCTTTGCCAAGAAGATTTTCGGCTCCTCCAACGACCGCAAGGTCAAGGACTTCATGGGCCGCGTTCAGAAGATCAACGCGCTGGAGGAGAAGTACGCCGCCCTCTCGGACGACGAGCTGCGGATGATGACCGACGCCTTCCGCGACCGTCTGGCCGGCGGCGAGAGCGTCGACAAGATCATGAACGACGCCTTCGCGGTGGCCCGTGAGGCCTCCAAGCGCGTCCTCGGCCAGCGCCAGTATGACGTGCAGCTGACCGGCGGCATGATCCTGCATGAGGGCGGCATCGCCGAGATGCGCACCGGCGAGGGCAAGACGCTGGTCGCCATCGCCCCGGCCTATCTGAACGCCCTGTCGGGCAAGGGCGTCCACGTCATCACCGTGAACGACTACCTGGCTCGCCGCGACGCCGAGTGGATGGGCCGCGTCTATCGCTTCCTGGGCCTGGAAGTGGGCGTGATCGTCAACGGCCTGTCGCAGGGCCAGCGCCAGGCCGCCTACGCCGCCGACATCACCTACGGCACCAACAACGAATTCGGCTTCGACTATCTGCGCGACAACCTGGTCTACGACCGCAAGGAGATGGTGCAGCGTCCGCACCACTTCGCCATCGTCGATGAGGTCGACTCGATCCTGATCGACGAAGCCCGGACCCCGCTGATCATCTCGGGCCCGACCGAGGACCGCTCCGACCTGTATGTGACGGTCGATGCGATCATCAAGGAACTGATCCAGGACAAGACGACCTACGACCTCGACGAGAAGCAGCGTCAGGCGTTGCTGACCGAGGAAGGCTCGGAGCTGATCGAACAGTTGATGGAAGAGCGCGGCCTGTTCGCCGAGGACACCACCGGCCTGTACGACGCGGCCAACATCACCCTGGTGCACCACATCAACCAGGCCCTGCGCGCCAATACCCTGTACCAGAAGGACAAGGACTACATCATCAAGGCCGGCGAGGTCATGCTGATCGATGAGTTCACCGGCCGGATGATGACCGGACGCCGCCTGTCCGAAGGCCTCCACCAGGCCATCGAGGCCAAGGAGGACGTCAAGATCATGCCCG
>NZ_JAHFPF010000091.1 GCF_023259385.1 Brevundimonas sp.
CTTCGCCCAGAACAGATAGAGGGTCTTGAAGGCGTCCCGTTTGGTCCAGAGCCACAGCCCCTCCAGCACCGCCAGAAAGTCGGCCAGGCCGATCGTGAAGGCCGGAAAGAGGATGTGGTACGAGACGGTGAAAGCGAACTGCAGGCGCGAGAGCAGCAGCGCATCAATTTCCACAGCCGGATCCTTCCGAATAGCCCTACCTTGTTTGTGGTCTTACGCCCAAGCTGAGGCAAAGTCGATGCGCGTTCGGCCGCGCGTCGGAACGTCGCAAAGACCCAGTTTGCCGGTAGGAGATGGCCGTCGGCGCGATCAGGCCGCGGGCAGTTCGACCCAGAAGCAGGCGCCCTCGCCCGGGGTCGAGGTCACGCCGATTGAGCCGCCCTGCAGTTCGACCAGACGCTTGGCCAGGGCCAGGCCGATGCCGTGCCCCTCGACCGTCGAGCGTTCCAGGCCCAGCCGATTGAAGGGCTCGAACAACTGGGTCTGCTTCTCGGCCGTCAGGCCCGGACCATGGTCGATGACCTCGATGCGGACGCCGTCATGGATGCGGCTGGCGCGCAGGATAACCACCCCGCCGGACCCGCCGTACTTGACCGCGTTGGAGGTCAGGTTGCCGATCACCTGGACCAGGCGCTGGGAGTCGGCCAGGGCCACCAGGCCGTCGCCTTCGCTGACCAGATCGATGCGGATGCCCTGGGCTTCCGGACGCAGGGCCGTGGCGCGGCGGACGTCGTCCAGCACGCCAGGGACGTCGGTCGGCCGCAGCTCGACCTTCACGGCGCCGGATTCGGCGCGGGCGACGTCGAGCAGGTCGTGGGACAGGGCCTCGACCTGACGGGCGGTCTTGACCAGCATCTCGGCCATCTCGCCCTGGGTCGGGGTGACAGGACCCAGCTGGCCGGCGCGCCACAGTTCGCCGATGCCGATGATGCCGCCGACCGGGCTCTTGATCTCGTGCGCCACGTTGGCCAGCAGGCGAGACTTGGCCTCGGAGGCGCGCTCGGCGCGGACCTGGCCCGCCTTGGCGCGGTCGGACAGGCGATCGCGCTCCTCCAGCAGGGCCGCCACCAGCAGGATGGGCAGATAGCCGAACAGGACCAGCAGCTGGGCCATCATGGCCCGGTCCGCCCCATTGAAGGCGCTCACATAGGGGCCGTGCCCCAGCATGCTGCCGCCGATGGCCAGCACGCTGATGATCAGCAGGGCCGCCGTCACGCCGAGCAGCCGCAGGCGCACGGCGATGAGCAGAAGCAGCGGCAGGGTGACGAAGCTGATCGGCAGCGACTGCATGCCGAAGATCAGCATGTTCACGACCGTCAGCAGGCCCAGCAGGACCACCGCCTCCGTCGCCCGCGCCGGAGACCGCAAGCGCAGGACCTCCCGCTTGGTCAGGGCCAAACCGAAGCTGCCGACCACGGCGATGCTGAGCGCATGCCCGAACCACCAGGTCTGGGCCGTCTCCAGGAAGTCGGCGCCGTTGATCCACCACAGCATGCCGCCGACCAGGGCCGCCGCCGGCAGCGGGGCCAGCACCGCGGCGCTGACCAGGAAGCGGCTGGCGCCCTCGACCGAAGCCAGGTTCAGTGTCGGGGCGAACCGGCGGGCCATCAGGACGGCGCAGTAGATGTCCATCATGTTCGCGACGGTGAACATGAGGGTGGTCTTGGTCGAATTGCCCGCCAGCAGGTTGCCCGCGGCCAGACCGCAGGCCAGCAGGCCGCCGAAGCAGGCGTCGTACAGCGGACCGCGCGAGGTGCGCAGCCAGACCGCGACCGCCAGGCCGCCGGCGCCCCAGAGGGCCGCGACCATGTCGGCGGTGCGGGCGAAGGTCAGGGCGATGATCGTCAGGACCATCACCGCCATGGCGGTGAAGATCGGCGCCAGGGGCTGGCCGATGCCGCTCGTCGCAGCCGCATCCACGGGGGCCGCGCGCGAACGCGTCGCGGTCTCCACCACAGGAACGGGCTGGGGATCGAGCACGCGGCTCATCGTCATAATCTGGTCCGGCAGGCGAAAAGTCTCACCGCTACCTAACCGGGCGCTTCCTAACATCCCCTGAAGGTCAGAAGGCCCCCGCAAGCACCTGATCAAGCTCACGAACCGCCGCCGCCGGACCATCGGGATGGCCCCAGACGGCCCCGCTGACGGCCACGAAATCCGCCCCGGCGCGGGCCAGGTCGGCGGCGTTGGCGGCCGTGATCCCGCCGATGGCGACGCAGGGCGTCTCCACCGTCTCCTGCCAGATGGTCAGGATCTCCGGCTCGGGCCGGTGCGCCGTTTCCTTGGTCGTGGTCGGGAAGAAGGCCCCGAAGGCGACGTAGTCGGCCCCCGCCTCGGCGGCCTCCATGGCCAGTTCGCGGCTGTCGTGGCAGGTCACGCCGATCATGGCGTCCGGCCCCATGGTCCGGCGCGCCTCGGCGTAGGAGGCGTCGCCCTGCCCCACATGCACCCCGTCGCAGCCCGAGCGGGCGGCGAGGTCGGGCCGGTCGTTCAGGATCACCGCCACGCCGCGCGCCGCGGCCACCGGCTTCAGCACGGCGACGGCGGCCAGGACGGCGGCGTCATCGACCTCCTTGAGCCGGATCTGCAGGGCCGCGACGGCGCCCGCGTCCAGCGCCTCGCCCAACGTCCTGGCGAAGGCGGGCAGGTCGGGGATCGCCGGCGGCGTGATCAGATACAGCGCACACGGCGGACGCGGCGGGGCGACGGGTTCTCTGGCCATGTCCGGGGAGTGCGACGAACCGGGCCCAAGGTCAATCGATGTAGTAGGGCCGCGGCCCCTCCGGCGGCGGCGGGGTCATGTCGATGCGGCGCACCTCGCGGATGCGGCCGTTCCGTTCGCGCCCCTCGATCACCTCATAGCCGAGCAGGGCGAAGATGCGGTCGCCGAGGAAGATCGGGCGCGCGTCGCCGTACCAGCCGTAGCAGGAGGCGATGCAGCCGTCGTCGATCCGGCCGTTCAGGGGCGCGGCGTCCAGCGAGCCGATCTCGCCCAGCCGCCCCAGGCCGTTGCGGCGAATGTAGGTGATGGTCTCTAGCGTCGCGCGCTCCTCCGTATCCGGGTCGACGGTGCCGGCCCCGGCGCGCGAGACCGGCAGGCCCAGCACTCCGGTCGAGCCGTCGGCGCTGGACGGGTCAGGCCGGTAGAAGAAGGCGTGGCTGCGGCTCTCGGTCTCCGCGGACCCCAGCATGACGTACTGGTAGCCGATGGTCGGGCGCGGGGTCTGAAGTTCGAAGGTGGTGAAGAAGACGTCCGTCTCCCCCGACACGACCAGGGCGTCCGGCCCCATTGCCTCGATCCGGTTGACCCGGCCCGGCACGCCCCAGATCAGGGTCGGTCCCGGAGCCAGCGGCGTCACGATCAGGCGGCTCTCGTAACGCGGCAGGTCCTCGGCGTACGGGAGGTTGCTGTAGACTTGGGCGGAATAGAGCAGGAAGTCGCCGACGAACCGGTTCTGCGCCCGCCCTTGCTGTCCGATCCCGGGCAGGATCCGGTAGTCGGAGAGGGCCGCCTCGCCCTCGCCGGTCCCGAAGCGCGAGAAGGGCAGTTGCAGCAGCGCCGCGCCGCCCGCCACGGTCTCGGGTCGCCCCATCCCGTCGCCGTCGTTGTCGGCCACCACCAGCACATTGATGCGGCCCAGTTCCGGCTGTTCGAGGAAGGAGAACTGGTCGATCGGCGCGCCCACCGTGGCCGCCGCCTGCGGACGGCCGCCGTCCAGCGGCATGCGATACAGCCAGCCGCGGGGCTGCTCCCCCTTCGGAAGCCCCCATCTCTCCTCAACCATCCAGACGTAGACCGCCGTCGGGGCGACATAGAAGCTGCGCGAGTCCGGCCCGAGCACCGCCGTCGCGCGGCAGCTCAGCTCGGGCGCGGACAGGGCGCAGCGGATGGTGGTGTGGAAGACGAGACCGCGCGCCCCCTCATCCAGGCCCGGCGCGCGATAGACGTCGCCCACCGTGACGATGGGACGGCCCGGCATCGTCTCGTAGTCGTCGTCCTTGTCTTCCTGCCCCACGGCGTCGGGCGTCCAGCGGGTCAGGCGCGGCAGGTCCTTCAGCGGATCGCCGGTCGAGGGATCGACGGGCGAATAGACCACCAGCTGATCCCCCACGAGCCGCGAGGCGTAGTTGCGGGACGAATAATAGTCGTCGGACGCCAGGTGGTGGCTGTCCTCGAAGGTCAGGTTTCCCGCCGCGTCCAGCCGGAAGCGATTGATCTCGGTCCCGCCGCGTCCGTAGCTGTAGCCGATGACGATGACGCGGTCGCCCGAGACCAGCATCTCGTCGTACCAGTCGTCCTCCCCATCGACGCCCGGCGGATAGGCGTCGATCCGGTCGACGAGCCGCAGCCGTCCCTGGCCGGTGTCGATGGTGAACAGCCGGCCCCGGCGCAGGATGATCAGGGTGTCGCCGCGCGCCTTGACGATGTCGCCCTCATCGACCCCGGCTTCCTGGTTGTTGGTGATGGACGGCGCGGTAATCCGCGATCCGGTGACGACGATATCCTCCACCTCGGTGTTGTCGGGACAGTCCGGATGCTCGGGCGGGCAGACCTCCTGCCCCGCCTCCTGCGGCGCATGGGCGTCGAGGAAGGCGCTCAGCTCAGCCAGGGAGGTGAAGGCCGGAAGCCCCCGCCGGTCCGAGGCCGTCGCCGGCGCCGCGCTGAACAGCGCCGCGGTCACGCCCAGAGCAGCGAACAGAGTTCTGATGGTCACGGCACCCCTCCTGTCCCGAAGCCGATGTGATCAGAGAACCGGCGGTGCGGCAACGACGCACCCATGCGAACGACTTGCATTCGCCGCATTCCCGTTGCTATAGCGAACCATTCGCATTGAGTGGGTTCGCCTCCTTGTACGTCTGCAACTGCAACGGTCTTCGCAAACGTGACGTCGCCTCGGCCATCGAGGCGGGCGCGACGCGTCCGCGCGACGTCTTCATCAAGCATCAGTGCCAGGCCCAGTGCGCCAAATGCGTCTGCGAAATGCGCCAGATGATCCAGGAAACGCGGCAGGCCTTCGCCCTCGCTGCTGAGTAGCATTCTCAGCCGCGCTGCGGGCGATTTTTACTCGCAATTTCAATGTCGTGATAAGTGTTCGCAAGTGAACACAGCGCCTTCGTTCGTGTTATGAACGGCGGGAAATCAGGCGACTCCGGACTTGGAGCCGCCGCCGCTTGAAGGACCGAGGCCATGAAGGGCGACCCCGCGATCATCCGGACGCTGAACGCGATCCTGACCAACGAACTGACGGCCGTGAACCAGTATTTCCTGCACGCCCGCATGTTCGAAAGCTGGGGCCTGAAGCACCTGGGCCAGATCATCTACGACGAGAGCATCGGCGAGATGAAGCACGCCGACATGCTGATCAAGCGGGTGCTGTTCCTGGACGGCCTGCCCAACCTGCAGGACCTGCACAAGCTGAAGATCGGCGAGAGCGCCATCGAATGCCTGGGCGCCGACCTGCAGCTGGAGCTGGGTTCGCGCGACGTGGTCGTCGCCGCCGTCACCCAGTTCGAGGCCGCCAAGGACTACGTCAGCCGTGACCTGGTCATGCGCATCCTGGCCGACACCGAGGAGCACATCGACTTCCTGGAGGCCCAGCACAAGCTGATCGAACAGCTGGGCGAGCAGAACTACCTGCAATCGGCCATGACCGAGATCGCCCCGGACAAGAGCGCGACCGGGAACTAGAGGCCGGTCGCCAGCACGCCGCCCATATTCAACAGTGCGTGGACCCCGGAGATCAGCACGAGCGAGCCGGTTCGGAGCCAGAGCACGCCGAGCAACAGGCCAAACGCGATCTGCAGCAGGAATCCCGGTGCGTAGTCGTGCGCCACCAGCTGGAGCAGCGTCCAGTCCGCGTGCATCACCGGCTCGGCGAATTGTCCGGGAACGTGCATCAGTCCGAATGCGACGCTGGAGAGGAATACCGCCAGAAACCGCGACCCGGTCCGCTCCAGCAGCGCGGTCTGCAACAGGACCCTGAATACGATCTCCTCCAAGGTCGCAGCCAGGATCACGACAGGAACGACGAACAGAAGGCGACCCGGGGAGGGAATGGCGGGCTCGCCGGGCGCAGACGACCACGCCATCCAGCTCCAGGCTGCGGCGGCGCCGAGGCCGACCAAGCAGAGCAGCAACAGCGCAAACCTGCCGGGACGGGCCGAACGACTGGGCCATCTGACCCTCCCCGAGACAATGAACGCCGCCGGCACGAGCGTCATGGCCACGAAGAAATTAGCACGCAGGACGAGAGGGGCGGCGCGATCAAGCCGATCAAGGATCGCGTGGCCGACCAACATCACCGCGCTTATCGTGACGATCATCCACCCGATCGACCGAAGCTGATCCCGGTTCTCCATGCTCCAGTAGGTCGCCGAACCGCCGGCCGCCAAATGCAAGGCTAGAAAGCTCACGCCGAACACGAAGAGCGTGAAAACAAGAATGGTGAAATAGATCGCGATCGGGAACTCATCGCCGATGACGCCTGGTCGGGACACGATGGTCCAGTACGTCAGCGCCGCCAGGGCGAGGGCCGACAGTTGCGCCAATCCGCGCGACGTCATTCGCGTCTCCGAACTCTACTCCCGGACGATAGAAGCTCGACGATTGGCCGCCAACCGTTAGAGCGTTCTCAGAACGCCGGCGGAACCCGCCCCTTTGCCCGTCATTGTCGTTGGGCAGAACGGAACAAGGCAGCATGACCGACATCGACGACGTGATCGACGACGCCCGCGAAGCAGCTTCAGGCTTCCTGAACGCGGAGGGCCGCAACGCCTCGCACGTCCTGCTGGGCGTCGCGCTCACGGTCGGCTTCGCCCTGGCCGCCACCGCCTTCGCCAAGCGGACCATCCGCCCCCGCCCCGTACATCTGACGGAAACCGACGCGCCGATCACCGAGCGGCCGCGCGGGCCCCTGAGCCTGATCCTGCCCGCCGTCTTCTCGGCCACCACCCTGTCGGCGGTCCGGGTGTGGAATGCGCCCCGGGCGCCGGAGCGCAACCTGGCCATGGGCCTGTGGGCGGCGGCCCAGGCGCTGAACGCCGTCTGGATCGCCATGCGCCCGGCCAGCCGGGGCCTGCAGATCGCCGCCGCCATGTCGTCCGCCGGCATGGCCGCCGCCTTCGCCCACGAGGCGCGCAAGCTGGACGCGCGCGCCGGCAAGCTGGCCGCCCCGGTGGGCGGACAGGTGGCGCTGGCCAACATGGTGCAGAAGAAGGCCGACTCCAGGGCGACCCTCCACTAGCCTCAGTCGGCGGCGCAGAGGGTGTCGAGACCCTTCTTGATGGCGATCTTGACGATCAGGATCGCGATGGCCGAACCGACATTGATCAGGGCCAGCAGGGCCGTGGCGGCCTGCTCGATCCACGCCTTGTTGTCCTCGCTGTAGGCCTCATAGGCCTCGCAGACGACGGATTTCACCGTCGGCCAGATCCGGTTGAAGTAGTTCATCCCGGCCTGGATGAAGTTGGGCCACGAGAAATCCAGCGAGGCCGCCTGCAGGCTCTTGAGCGACGCGGATTCACCTTCGCTGCCCATGACCGCAAGCCCCAGCTGGCCGAGCAGATCCTCTTCGCTGGTGCTTTGCAGCGTGGCGAAATCTTCCTGAGTCAAGCTGACCATAGCACCCTCCCATAACGACGATTTTCAATTCCTATGGTTGCTTAACCAAGTCAATACAACTTTTTATGCCCACCTTGCCGGATGACGCGGCTTCCTTTAGGGACTGCGCCCGCTCGCGCGCGCCGCAAGGGCTGCGCCTCAACCCCTCCGAGACATCATGGCCAAGATTAACGGCAACACCATCAAGCCCGGCATGGTCCTGCAAGTGAACGGCGGCCTGTGGGTCGTCACCAAGGCCAGCCACGTCAAGCCGGGCAAGGGCGGCGCCTTCGCCAACGTCGAGGCCAAGAACCTCGAGACCGGCAACAAGCTGAACGAACGTTTCCGTTCGGAAGACAAGGTCGAGCGCGTCACGCTGGAGCAGCGCGACTTCTCCTATCTGTTCGACAACGGCGACAGCCTGGTCTTCATGAACGACGAAAACTACGAGCAGATCGAACTGCAGAAGGACTGGGTCGGCGAAGACCGTATCCCTTACCTGCAGGAAGGCATGAAGGTCGTCATCGAGCTGCACGAAGAGCGCCCGATCGGCCTGTCGCTGCCCGACCAGGTCAATCTGGAAGTCGTCGAGACCGAGCCCACCGTGAAGGGCCAGACCGCCTCGTCGTCCTACAAGCCCGCCATCGCCAACAACGGCGTGCGCATCATGATCCCGCCGTACATGGGCGTCGGCGAAAAGATCGTCGTCGACACCACGACCGGCGAATACGTCCGCCGCGCGGACTGAGTTTTCATCGGCTCCGTCCGGGGCCGATCAGCGTTTGAACTTCTCCGCATGTCCGGGCCAGAGCGCCTTTTCAGGACATGCGGACCAGGAGATTCCCGATGGCCCTCGCCTCCGCCCTGCTCACCGTCATGATGGACGCGGTCCGCAAGACCGCCCGCCCGATGCTGCGCGACTTCGGTGAAGTCAGCCAGCTGCAGGTGTCCCGCAAGGGCCCCGGCGACTTCGTCAGCGCCGCCGACATCAAGGCCGAAGAGACCCTGTTCGAACTGCTGACCAAGGCCCGGCCGGGCTACGGCTTCCTCGGCGAGGAACGCGGCATGATCGAGGGCTCGGACAAGTCGCACCGCTGGATCGTCGATCCGATCGACGGCACCACCAACTTCCTGCACGCCATGCCCCACTTCGCCATCACGGTGGGGCTGGAGCGCTACGCCCCGGACGGCTCGTCCGAGATCGTGGCGGGCGTGACCTACAACCCGGTCATGAACGAGATGTTCTGGGCCGAGAAGGGCAAGGGCTGCTACCTGAACGACGGGCGCATCCGCGTCGCGGGTCGCCGCGACCTGTCGGAAAGCCTGATCGCCACCGGCCTGCCCTTCATCGGCAAGACCGGCCACGCCCAGGCCATCAAGGACATCCACGCCGTCGGCCAGCGCGTCGCGGGCATCCGCCGCCTCGGCTCGGCCGCCCTGGACTTCGCCTGGGTCGCCGCGGGCCGGTACGACGCGTATTATGAGCGCAATCTGAACCCGTGGGACGTGGCGGCGGGCATCCTGTTCGTCACCGAGGCGGGCGGCATCGTCACCTCGATCGACATCGACGGCGATCCCAAGAACGGCAAGCAGATCCTGGCCGGCAACACCGACATCCACGGCGCGCTGCGCAAGGTGCTGCAGGCCAGCTAGCCGATCAGCGCCCGCGCCGCGCCGCGCGCTTCATCCGTGATGGTGGCGCCGGAGAGCATGCGGGCGATCTCCTCCAGCCGCTGATCCTCGTCCAGCGTGTCGACCGTGGTGGCCGTCAGGCCGTTGTGGTCGGACTTGCGCACCTTCCAGTGGGCGTGGCCGCGCGCGGCGACCTGCGGGCTGTGGGTGACGACCAGCACCTGGGCGCCCTGGGACAGACGCTGCAGCCGCGTACCCACGGCCTCGGCCACGGCGCCGCCGACGCCCTGATCAACCTCGTCGAAGATCATCACCGGCTGGCGCTGGTCCTCGCGCCCCGCCAGCGCCGCCTTCATGGCCAGGGCGAAGCGGGCCAGCTCGCCGCCCGATGCGATGGCGTCCAGCGGACCGAAGGCGGTCCCGGCGTTGGTGGAGATCTCGAAGCGGACGGTCTCGACGCCCAGCGGCCCGCGGCGGCCGTCGGCCACCGGCTCGAAGGCGACGCGGAAACGGGCGCGCTCCAGCTTCAGCGGACCCAGCTCCCCCATGACGGCGGCGGTCAGGCGCTCGGCGGCGGCTTCCCGCGCCGAGGTCAGGAAGGTCGCGGCCAGGTCATAGGCCTCGCGCGCGGCCGAGGCCTCGCGTTCGGCGGCGGTGATGGCGTCGGCCCCGTCCTCGATCAGGCGCAGCTGCTCGCGGAAGCGCTCGCGCAGCACGGGCAGCATCTCGACCGAGGTGTTCAGCTTGCGGGCCGCGGCGCGCAGGGCGAACAGCCGCTCTTCCGTCTTGTCCAGTCGGCCGGGCTCGACGTCGAAGGCGTTGGCCGCGGCGTCGACGCAGGCCAGGGCCTCCTCCGCCTCCACCAGCGTCCGGTCGATGGCCTCGGCGGCGGCGGTCAGCTTGACCAGCAGGGGGTGGTCGCCCTCGGCGCCCGACTGGGTGGCGCGGGTGCGGGCGTGCTCGACCGCGCGCAGGGCGGCGGACAGATTGCGCGACAGCTTGTCCCCGCCCAGCGAGGCGCGGGCATCGGTCAGGTCGGCCATGGCCTTCTCGGCGGCGCCCAGCAGGGCGCGCTCCCCGGCCAGTTCGGTCTCCTCGTCGGCCCGGGGATCCAGGGCGTCGAGGTCGGCGAGGTTGAGGGTCAGCTCTTCCGCATGGGCGGCGGCGTCGGCGGCGGCGGCCTTCAGATCCGCGACCTTGCGCTCGGCGGTCTTCAGCGCGTCGGCGGCGGCGGCTACGGCGTCCAGCTGCGGCTGCAGGCCGCCGTAGTTGTCCAGCAGGGCCCGGTGGGTCTTCCAGTCCAGCAGGCCGACGGTCTCATGCTGCCCGTGGACCTCGACCAGGGCCTGGCCGATCTCGCGCAGGGCGGCGACGCCGGCGGGCTGGTCGTTGACGAAGGCGCGGCTGCGGCCGTCCGCGGCGACGATGCGGCGCAGGATCAGCTCCTCGCCCGGCGTCACGTCGAAGCCCCGGTCGGCGATCAGGGCGATCAGGGCCGGGTCGTCCGGAGCGGTGAAGACGGCGGTCGCGCTGGCCTGCTTGGCCCCGGCGCGCACCAGGCCGGCGTCGCCGCGTGCGCCCAGGGCCAGTCCCAGCGCGTCCAGGATGATCGACTTGCCCGCCCCGGTCTCGCCGGTCAGCACGGTCAGGCCGTCGCGGACATCGAGGTCCAGCACGTCCACCAGCACGATGTCGCGGATCGAAAGCGCGGTCAGCACGGCAGGCTCCCCGAAAGAAGCGAACGGCCGGAAACGCGGTCAGGAAGCTGGAGCAAGGCGAATCGTTTTCTCAGGCGACGCCGGAGAATGCGGAGCAACCGCCTCCCGGGACAACCCCGGGAATAGCGGAACAAAGCGAAAACGTCAGCCCGGGATCAGGCGACGCAGCCAGCTTTCGCGCGGACCGGTCGGGGCGGCGTCCGGACGGGCGCCTTCCTCGGACAGCAGGGCGTAGGCTTCGGCGTACCAGGGGCTGCCCGGATAGTTGAAGCCCAGCACCGAACCGTTGCGCATGGCCTCGTCCTTCAGGCCGAGCTGCAGGTTGACCTCGACCAGGCGGTACAGGGCTTCCGGCGCGTGCGAGGTGCGCTGGAAAGACTGGTTGTCGATGACGGTCTTGTAGCGGTTGATGGCCGCCAGCGGCTGGTTGGCGCGCTGATAGTAGCGGCCGATGGCCATTTCCTTGCCGGCCAGCTGGTCGTTGACCATGTCGATCTTGACCGTGGCGTCGATGGCGTAGGACGTGCCCGGATAGCGGCGGGCGACGTCGCGCAGGCCGTCCAGCGCCGCCTGGGCGTAGCCCTGGTCGCGGCCCACGTCGGTGATCTGCTCGAAGTTGCAGATGGCCTTCATGTAGAAGGCGTAGGGCGCGCTGGGATTGCCCGGGAACAGGGCGATGAAGCGGTCGGCGGCGGCGATCGCCTCCTGGTAGTGATCGTCCTGATAATACGCGTAGATCTGCATCAGAATCGCGCGGCGCGACCATTCCGAATACGGGTGCTGACGCTCCACTTCCTGGAAGTAGTCGATCGCGTCGGCCCAGCGGCGCGCCTGCAGGCGCGTATAGCCGGTGTTGTAGAGCGCCTCGACCGGGCGCTCCTCATAGGCCAGGCGCGGACGGGCTCCGCCGCGATTACAGGCCGAAACGGCCAGGACCGACAAGGCAACGGCCGAGAGAACAAGGCCGGTGCGAATCTTCGAAGCAGGCAAGGACGACCTCAACATGACAGGCCGGCGGGCGCTCACCCGTCGGCGCCCCCGGAATTCAGACGCGATCTCTACACCAGCGGATCGATGCGCGCCAATGCGACGCGAACGGGCGAGAAATTCGTCCGCGCGCCTTGTGGCTGAGCCGTCCCCTGATATGTAGCGCGCCAGCGCAACGGCGGCATTGTCAGCCGGGCGATGACGGCGAAAGGATGACCGGACATGAAGCTGCTCTCTGGCAACTCCAACCGGACGCTGTCCCAGGCGATCGCGACCCACCTCGACATGCCCCTGACCAAGGCCCAGGTGAAGCGGTTCGCCGACAAGGAGGTCTTCCCCGTCCTCGAAGAGAACGTCTGCGGCGAGGACGTCTTCATCATCCAGTCGACCAGCTATCCG
>NZ_JAHFPF010000325.1 GCF_023259385.1 Brevundimonas sp.
CTCGACGCCCTGCGCGAACTGGGGGTCGAGAGCCACCTCGTCGTGACCCGCGCCGCCCTGCTCACTTTGTCGCAGGAGACCGATCTGTCGGCGGACGATCTGCTGGGCCGCGCCGATGTCGTGCACAAGCTCAACGACGTGGGCGCCAGCATCGCCTCCGGCTCTTTCCGGACCATGGGCATGCTCGTGGCTCCCTGTTCGGTGCGGACCATGGGGGAGATCGCCACCGGCGTGACCTCCACCCTGCTGACCCGCGCCGCCGACGTTGCGCTGAAGGAACGACGGCCGCTGGTGCTGATGGTGCGCGAGACGCCCCTGCATCTGGGCCATCTGCGCACGATGACCGCCCTGGCCGAGATGGGCGCGGTCATCGCCCCGCCCCTGCCCGCCTTCTACGCCAGGCCCGCCACCATCGCCGAAATGGTCGATCAGTCGGTCGGGCGGGCGCTGGACGTCTTCGGCCTCGACTGGTCGGCGGTGAAGCGCTGGGACGGGCTCAAGGGCCCGGCGTCCGAATGAGCCTGTGGGATTGGTCGGTCCGCGCCTGGGCCGTGGAGGGCGTGCAGAACGCGGGTCTCGACCTGCAGGACGCCCAGGGCCAGAACCTGCCGCTGCTGCTATGGGCCGCCTGGTGCGCCCGGACGGGCCGCGCGCCCGACGCCGACGACATCGAGGCCGCCTGTGACACCGCCCGTGTCTGGCAGGAGACCACCGTGGCCCCGCTGCGCGCCATCCGCCGCACGTTGAAGACCCGCACGCCCGACCTCGACGACGACGACCGCGAGGCGGTGCGGGCCCAGGTCAAGACCATCGAACTGGACGCTGAACGGCGGCTGCTGGCGGCGCTCGAAGCCCTCGCCCCCGAGCCTGCGGGCGCGTCCAGGCCGGTCCTGCCCGCCCTGATCGCCGTGGCCCGGGAATGGGCGCCGATCACGCCGCGCCGCTCGCTCGAACTCCTCGCCGACCGCCTTCCGGCCTGACCGGCGGCGCGCTATAACCGCCCGGTCCGGGACCCCATCATGAACGACGACGAACCATTTCTCACCGAGGAAGAGCTGGCGCTGCACGCCCGGCTCAAGGAACTCCAGCAGGAGCACGCCGACCTCGACGCCTCGATCGAGGCGCTCGGCCACATGCCGATCCCCGACCAGCTGATGATCGCGCGCCTGAAGCGCAAGAAGCTGATCCTGCGCGACGAGATCGTGAAGATCGAGAACCGGATCCTGCCGGACATCATCGCCTAGTCGAGGCTCAACGCCCCTTCTTGCGGACCCACATGGCGGCGTCGGCCTCGGCCAGCCAGATTTCCGGATCGGCCTGGCCCGCATAGGCGCGCACGCCGAACGAGCCGCCCAGTCCGGCGCTGCGGCCGTCCCATTCGAACGGCTCGGTTTCCAGGGTGGCGGCGAGGCGGCGAGCCTTCTCGCGGCCTTCCTCCAGGCCGGCGTTGAGCATCAGCAGGCCGAACTCGTCGCCGCCCAGCCGGCCCAGGGCGTCCGACTCGCGCAGGTTGGCGCGCATCATCTCGGCCACATGCACAAGGGCGGCGTCGCCGGCGGCGTGGCCCAGCTGGTCGTTGACGCCCTTGAAGCCGTCCAGGTCGAGGTAGAGCAGCACCGCCGGGACCTCGTGGCGCTGGCAATAGGCCATGGCGCTCTTCATCTGGGCGACGAAGCCGCGCCGGTTCAGCGCGGGGGTCAGCACGTCGTGATCGGCGGCCGCCTCCGCCGCCTCGGCGCGCAGGCGCAGGGCCTCAAGCTCGGCGCGCAGGCGCTCGATCTCGGCATACGGGTCGATAGTGGCCGCGTCGGTCACGGAAGCTCCCCAGACCATTTTCGCTTCAGGTCGGGACGACCTGAATCCAGAAAAATGGTCCAGCATAATTCGAGAGCATGATTCACGCTCTCGATGGAACCGTGAAGCGGTTCGCATCTCGAACGATCATGCTCGAGCCGGCGACTCAACACGTCCGGCCAGTGCGGAGCCTAACGCCGTCGGTTGCGGGCGCAACGCGAGTCCTGTATCGCGCCGCTTTCCGCGAGAAGGTGCGTGTAATGGCGACCGAGACCCCGCCGGTGGCGATCATCATGGGCAGCCGTTCGGACTGGCCGACGATGAAGCACGCCGCCGACGCCCTGGACCGGCTCGGCGTAGCCTGGGACGCCAAGGTCGTCAGCGCCCACCGCACCCCCCAACGCCTGGTCGAGTTCTCCACCGGCGCCCGCGCTGCGGGTTACAAGGTCATCATCGCCGGGGCCGGCGGCGCCGCCCACCTGCCGGGCATGGCCGCCTCCATGACCGAGCTGCCCGTGCTGGGCGTGCCGGTGCAGTCCAAGGCGCTCAAGGGCCTCGACAGCCTGCTCTCCATTGTCCAGATGCCCGGCGGCGTGCCGGTCGCGACCCTGGCCATCGGCGAGGCGGGCGCCAAGAACGCGGGCATCCTCGCCGCGCAGATCCTGGCCCTCAACGATCCGGTGCTGATGGGACGGCTGAGCGCCTTCCGCGAAGCCCAGACCGAAGCCGTGCACGAGTCGGTCGAGGACTGAGTGAGCGTCTCCCCCCTCTCCCCCGGCTCGACCATCGGCATTCTCGGCGGCGGACAGCTGGGCCGGATGCTCAGCCAGGCCGCCTCCCGCCTCGGCTTCAACGTCGTCATCCTCGATCCGGAAGAGAATAGCCCGGCGGGCCGTGTCTCCCAGGGGCAGATCGTCGCCGCCTATGACGATCCCACCGCCCTGACCGTGCTGGGCCGGGTGGCGCAGGCGGTGACCTTCGAATTCGAGAACGTCCCGGCCTCCTCGGTCGCGACCCTGGCCGAGAGCGGCGCCCTGGTGGCCCCCGGCCCCCGCGCCCTGGCCGTGGCCCAGGACCGGGTCGAGGAGAAGACCTTCCTGAACGGCGTCGGCGCGACCACGGTGGACTTCGCCGCCGTCGACGGCCTCGACGACCTGCTGGCCGGGCTGGAGCGTCTCGGAACGCCCGCCCTGCTCAAGACCCGCCGCGACGGCTACGACGGCAAGGGCCAGGTCTGGGTGCGGTCGGCCAAGGAAGCCGCCGACGCCTGGCACGCCATCGGCGAACGCCCCGCCATTCTCGAGGCCAAGGCCGCCTTCACCCGCGAACTGTCGATCATCGCCGCCCGCGGCCGCGACGGCGCGGTCGCCGTCTATCCGCTGGGCGAGAACATCCACAAGGGCGGGGTCCTGAAGACCACCCTCGCCCCCGCCGCCGTCGATGCGAAGACCGAAAAGCGCGCCAAGGCCA
>NZ_JAHFPF010000326.1 GCF_023259385.1 Brevundimonas sp.
GACCGCCGCCTGTCGAACATCGTGTTCATGGGCATGGGCGAGCCGCTGTACAATCTGGACCACGTCGCCGACGCCATCGACATCATCTCCGACAACGAGGGCATCGCCATCTCGCGCCGCCGGATCACGGTGTCGACGTCGGGCGTGGTCCCCAAGATCGCGGAACTGGGCGAGAAGACCCAGACCATGCTGGCGATCAGCCTGCACGCCACCAACGACCCGCTGCGCGACGTGCTGGTGCCGCTGAACAAGAAATACCCGCTGGAACAGCTGATGGCGGCGATCCGGGCCTATCCGGGCCTGTCCAACGCGCGCCGCGTGACCTTTGAGTACGTGATGCTGAAGGGCGTCAACGACAGTCCCGAGGAAGCGCGCGCCCTGATGAAGCTAATTGAGGGCGTCCCGGCCAAGATCAACCTGATCCCGTTCAACCCCTGGCCCGGCACGGACTATGAGTGCTCGGACTGGAAGACGATCGAGCGCTTCGCGGCCATCCTGAACAAGGCCGGCTACGCCAGCCCGATCCGCACGCCGCGCGGCCGTGACATCCTGGCCGCCTGCGGTCAGCTGAAGTCCGAGAGCGAGAAGGTGCGGGCGAGCGCGTTGCGGAAAGCTGGCTCGGGCGATGGCGCGAACGCGGAAGCCGCCTGAGCCTGGCAAGTGATTAGTGGCTAGTGATTTGTGGGTCGATGCGGACGCGCCGGTGGTTGGTCCGTTGGCTGGGATGTCTGATCCAACCAACCACTAATCACTAACCACTAATCACTCCCCCAGACACACCCCGTCACCAATCTTGACCACCTGTGGCTTCCACGCGCTTGCGGATTGGGGCGAAAAACGGGCAATCGTTTTCGACCCCCTGACCAGCCGGACTCCCATGGACTCCTCGTCCCTTTCCAATGTGCTCGAAAGCGCCGAGGTGCAGGCCTTCGCGACCGGCTTCCCGACCACGATGGCCCATCTGGCCGTCACCCTCGGCCTGCTGCTGGTCGGAGCCGTGGTCTACGCCCTGTTCACCCCGTGGAAGGAGATCGCGCTCATCCGTGAGGGCAACGCCGCCGCCGCCGTGGCCTTCGCCGGGGTTCTGGTCGGCCTGGCCGTGCCGCTGGCGGTCTCGCTCAGCGTCTCGACCTCGATCAAGGACATCGCCCTGTGGGGTGTGGCGACCCTGGCGTTGCAGCTGCTGGCCTTCCGCGTCGTCGATCTGCTGCTGACCGGCCTGCCCCAGCGCATCCGCGAGGGCGAGGTGTCCGCCGCCGTCCTGCTGGTCGGCGCCAAGCTGGCGACCGCGGTGATCCTCGCGGCGGCTCTCACGGGCTGATCGGATGCGGGTTCCCGACTGGCTGATCTATTCGTCGGTGCTCGGAGCCCTTCTGGTCGCGTCGCTGGCGCATCGCGAGAACGCGGACGCCCCGGCCGCGCCGGCCGCTCCGGACGACGTCGAAGGCGCCCTGCTGGGACCGGTGACGCCCTTCGATCCGGCCGTCACCGTCAACGCTCCCGACATTCCCTTCCAGCCCAGCACGGGCACCGCCTTCTCCATCGCCCGATCGGGCCGCTGGGTGACCGCCCGCCACGTGGTCGAAGGCTGCCGCCGCCCTGCCATCATGGTGGGCGGCGGGCGGGCCGTGGCCGCCGACGTGCGCCTGGCCGCCCGGGCCGACATCGCCGTGCTGGAAACCGCCGGCGGTCCCCCTGCCCTGCCGATCGCCCCGCCCGGCACGCTGCGCGCGGGTCAGAGAGGCTTCCACCCCGGCTTTCCGCAGGCGCGGGCGGGCGAGGTGACCTCGCGCCTGCTGGGTCGGGAGACCCTGAACATTCGCGGTCGCGGCGAACGCTCCGAGCCGGTTCTGGTCTGGGCCGAGGTCGGCCGGACCGACGGGCTGGGCGGGACCCTTGCAGGGCTGTCGGGCGCACCGGTGATGGATCGTCAGGGTCGGGTGGTCGGGGTGACCATCGCCGAAAGCCCGCGCCGCGGGCGCATCTACACAACCGCGCCCGACACCTTCCTGCCGGCGATGCGCGGGGTCCAGAAGGCCGACGAGCCCCTGACCAGCCGCGCGGTCACGATCGACAACTACTTCCTCGTCGCCGACAACCTGCGCCGCGACCTGCGGGTGGCGCGGGTGGTGTGTCTGTCGGTCTAAGCCGCCGGACGTCTCCTCCCTCCTGGGGAGGGTGGACCGCGAAGCGGGACGGGTGGGGAGCGGCGCGGTCGGACACAGCCCCCACCCTGTCGTCGCTGACGCGCCGACATCCCTCCCCATGAAGGGGAGCGAGATCCGTATCCCTACTTCAGCGCCGCCGTATCGAGGTCGAGATCGGTCAGCGGGATGACCTCGACGTTCGGGTGTTTGGCGCGCAGGGCCTCGAGGAATTTCGAGGCGTCGCCGACGATCACCAAGCTGGCGTTCGAGGCGGGCAGATGCTCGGCGAAGGCGGCCTGCACCTGATCGGGCGTGATCGCCTCGACCCGCCCGACATAGGCGGCAAGGTCGCTCATCGGCAGGTCGTAGAGGGCCAGGCCGGCCACCAGACCGCCTAGGCCGTCAACGGTCTCCAGCGAGGTGCCGAAGCCGCCCGACAGGATGGCCTGGCGCGTGGTCATCTCGCTGTCGGTCGGACGGCTGTTCGACAGGCGGGCGATTTCGGCCAGGATCAGGTCAGACACCTCGACCGCGGCGTCGTTGCGGGTCTGGGCCGAGGCGACGAAGGCGCCCTGGTCCTGACGGACGCCCATGTTCGAGCGCGTGCCGTAGCTGAGGCCGCGCTTGATGCGGATTTCTTGGTTGAGGCGCGAGGTGAAGCTGCCGCCCAGCAGGGTGTTGCCCAGCGTCAGCGGGAAGTAGTCGCCGTCGCTGCGGGCGATGCTGCGCATGGCGACATAGACCGCCGCCTGACCGGCGCCCGGCTGGTCGATGACCACGACGCGCGGGGTCGTGACCGCGCCCGCGGGATGGGCGCGCGGGGCGGGCGCCGGCCCGGTGGCGCGCCAGTCGCCGAAGGCCTGCTCCGCCAGGGTGCGGGCCTGGGCCACGGTGATGTCGCCCGAGAAGATCAGGCGAGCGGTCTCCGGCCGGTACCGGCTGGCGTGGAAGGCGACCACGTCCTCGCGGGTCAGGCCCGGAAGGCTGTCGGGCGTGCCGCCCGAAGGCGATCCATAGGGCGCGTCGCCGTAAACGAGACGGCCGGCGGCCATGGCGGCGACCGGACCGGGCGAGCTGAGCTGCACGCGCAGGCCGTCCAGCGACTGGTCGCGCTG
>NZ_JAHFPF010000327.1 GCF_023259385.1 Brevundimonas sp.
TCAGGTCCGGCGCCACCTGGGCGATGGTGGTGTATTCGAAGTCGCCGTAGACGAGGTGCTCGTACATGTCGTCGGTCAGCACCCAGACGTGCGGGTGGCGACGCAGCACCTCGGCCAGACCTTCCAGCTCGGCGCGGGTATAGGCGGCGCCGGTGGGGTTGGACGGGCTGTTCAGGATCAGCCAGCGGGTCCTGGGGGTGATCGCCGCCTCAAGCACGGCGGGCAGCAGCTTGAAGCCGTCCTTCTCCTCGCCGACCACGGTGACGGGCTCGCCGCCGGCCAGCAGGACCATGTCCGGATAGGAGACCCAGTAGGGGGCGGGCACGATGACTTCATCGCCCGGGTTCAGGGTGGCGACCAGGGCGTTGAAGATGACCGGCTTGCCGCCGGGGGCGACGTGGATCTGGGCCGGGCTGTAGTCCAGGCCGTTCTCGCGCTTGAACTTGGCCGAGATGGCGGACTTCAGCTGGGGCATGCCGTCGGCGTCGGTGTACTTCGTCTCACCGCGCGTGATGGCGTCGATGGCGGCCTGTTTGATGTTCTCGGGGGTATCGAAGTCCGGTTCGCCGGCGCCCAGGCCGATCACGTCCCGGCCTTCCGCTTTCAGCTGCCGCGCCTGAGCGGTCACCGCGAGGGTGGCCGAAGGCTTGACGCGGGCGAGGGCGGAGGACTGCAGGCTGGACATGGCGACTCCCGAGGACGGCGGTCCTCATTACGCAGTTGCGAAGGAGGGATCAAATGACGAGACGCTACGCTTCCTTGCCGGTTCACAGCCGCCCCTCATCCCCCTAGGTTCGCGACCACAAAACAGCGCTTCGGGGAGGAAGCCATGACGGGGAAGACGATCGCCCGGATCGGACGGGCGATGGCGGCGGTCGTCGCCCTGAGCCTGACGCAGGCCGCCCCGGTTCTGGCCCGGCCGGGTCCGGTTCCGCCCGGTCCCTCGGCTGCGGTGAACACCTTCATCGGCACGCGGGACGAGGGGAACACCTTCCCCGGCGCCTCGGCCCCCTTCGGCCTGATCCAGGTCAGTCCGATCGGTTCGCACTATGCGGGCTGGCGCTATGACGACGAGACGATCCGGGGCTTTGGACGCTCGTTCGTCTCGGGCGCCGGCTGCTGGGAGCAGGGCGGGCAGGTGTCGGTGCTGCCGGTGACGGGCTCCATCGCGCCGGGCGGGGCCTTCGACACCAGCAAGGCCAACAGTTTCGACCACAAGGCCTACGCCTCGCACTACACCCACGAGGGCGAGGTGGGGCAGGCGGGCTATTACAAGGTGCGGCTGACCGACTACGGCGGCATCGACGTGGAGGCCACGGCTCTGACCCGGGCGGCGGCCGAGCGCTACACCTTCGCGGCGGGCCAGACGCAGGGCCACGTCCTGATCAACGTCAGCCAGGCCAATGAGCGCCACCGCGTCGTCGGCAGCCAGGTCCGCGTCGTCGGCGACCGCGCCATCGAGGGCAAGGTGACGACCTCGAGCTTCTGCGGCGGCCATCAGTACGCGACCTGGTTCCGCATCGAGTTCGACCGGCCGTTCAGCGGCTTCGGCGTCTGGGGGCAGGCGGGCGGAACGCCGGGCGCGCGCTTCAGCATGGAGAGCGAGCACGATCCCCGGAACGGCGCCTGGGTGACGTTCGATCTGTCCGGCGGCCGGGCGGTGACGGCGGTCAGCGCCATCTCGCATGTCGATCAGGAGGGCGCGCGCAACAATCTGGAGGCCGAGGGGCGTGCCGACGGGCGGCTGATCGGCTTCGACGCCATGCGCGACGCGGCCCAGGGCGCCTGGAACCGCGAGCTGGGGGCCGTGCGGGTCGCCGGCGGCGATCACGACGCCCGCGCGGTCTTCTACACCGCCCTGTACCACGCCCTGCTGCAGCCCATGACCGGCAGCGACGCCGACGGGCGCTATCGCGGCTACGACGACCAGATCCACGTGGCCGACGGCTGGACCTACCACGAGTACTTTTCGCTGTGGGACACCTACCGGTCCCAGAACCAGCTGCTGGCCATGCTGAAGCCGGATCGGGCCCGCGACATCGCCCGCTCGGTGCTGGCCATCGACGAACAGGGCGGCTGGCTGCCGCGCTGGGGCTACGCCAGCTTCGAGGCCAATGTGATGACCGGCGACCCGGTGACACCCTTCCTGGTCGACCTGTGGCGTTTCGGGGCGCTGGAGGGGCAGGAGCGACAGGCGTGGACGGCGCTGCGCCGCAACGCCTTCGAGACGCCGCCGCTGAACTCGCGCCACGGCGGCCGGGCGGGCAACCCCAGCTATCTGGCGAACGGCTATGTCCAGTTCGACCGCGCCTATCCGGCCAAGGGCATGGACACGGATCCGCACCACGGCGGCTCGGCGACGATAGAATATGCGCTGGCCGACTGTTCGCTGGCGCTGATGGGCGAGGCGCTGGGCCGGACGGCGGACGCGGCGGCGCTGCGCCGGCGGGGCGGAAACTGGCGCAGGGTCTGGGACGCGAGCGTCGCGGATCCGCAGAGCGACTTCACCGGCTTCCCGCGCCCGCGCATGGAGGACGGCGACTGGTTCACGCCCCCGACCGGCGCCTATGACCCGACCTCCCACTACGGCTTCCACGAAGGCACGGCCTGGCAGTACCAGTGGCTGGTCCCGCAGGATGTGGCGGGGATGAGCGAGGCCATGGGCGGAAGGGACCGCACCCTGGCGCGGCTGGACCGCTTCTTCGCCATCGACAAGGTCGCCGCCGACCCACAGGCCGCGCGGGCGGAGTGGGTGGCGGGGCCGTACGCCTATTACGGCCAGCACCGCTACAACCCGAACAACGAGCCGACCATGCACACGCCGTGGATCTACACCCTGCTGGGCCGGCCCGACCGGACGGCCGAGGTGGTCCGCGCCGCCCAGACCCTGTTCACCAACGCCCCCAACGGCGTCACCGGCAACGACGACCTGGGGACCATGTCCGCCTGGTATCTGTTCGGGGCGATGGGCCTGTACCCCGGGATGCCGGGGACGGGGCAACTGCTGGTGGGCGCGCCGCGGTTCGAGGCGGTGGAGATCGACCTGGGCGAGGGGCGGACGCTGCGCATCAAGGCGCCGGGCGCCGGCGGGGCGCGGGCGCAGTACATCGCGGGCGTGCGCTGGGACGGGCAGGCGGTCGACCAGGTCTGGCTGGGCTGGGACCGTCTGAAGCGGGGCGGCCGTCTGGACCTGACCCTGACGGACCGGGCGGAGGCGACCAACTGGGGGCGGGAGCAGGGCGCCG
>NZ_JAHFPF010000328.1 GCF_023259385.1 Brevundimonas sp.
GGCTCAGGACAGGCTCGACACCGTTGTCAGGATCATCGCGCAGTCGATGGTCGCCGAGGTCTGCTCCATCTATCTGCGCCGCGCGTCCGGCGAGCTGGAGCTTTTCGCCACCCAGGGCCTTAAGCCCGAGGCCGTCCACAACACCCGCCTGCGTCCCGGCGAGGGCCTGGTCGGCGAGGTGGCCCGCAGCGCCGTGCCGATCAGCCTGTCGGACGCGCCGTCGCACCCCAGCTTCTCCTACCGTCCGGAAACGGGCGAAGATCCCTATCACGCCTTCCTCGGCGCCCCCCTGCTGCGCGGCGGCCGGGCCATCGGCGTGCTGGTCGTCCAGAACCGCTCCGAGCGGCGCTATGACGAGGACGAGGTCGAGGACATCCAGACCATCGCCATGGTGCTGGCCGAGACCGTGGCCTCGGGCGAACTGCTGGGCCAGGACGAGCTGCGCGACATCGAGGTCGCGCCGCACCGTCCGGAACGGCTCAAGGGCCAGCGCTTCGCGGAAGGCCTGGCGTACGGCCACGTCGTCCTGCACGAGGCGCCGGTCGCGCCCGAGAACCTGCTGGCCGAGAACCAGCAGGTCGAGGAGATCCGTCTTCGCGAGGCCCTGATCGGGCTGAAGGCCAATATCGACGGCATGCTGGAAGGCGGTGCCGGCAAGCTGGGCGGCCAGTCGTTCGAGGTGCTGGAAACCTACCGCATGTTCGCCGACGACCGGGGCTGGAACCGGTCGCTGGAGGAGGCGGTGCGCACTGGCCTGACCGCTGAAGCCGCCGTTGACCGCGTCCGCAACGAACATCGCGCCCGCTTCGCCAAGGCACGCGACCCCTACATCAAGGAGCGGCTGCACGACTTCGAGGACCTAGCCAACCGCCTGCTGCGCGTGCTGGCCGGCGACCGTCCGGGCGAGCGCGACCTGCCCGACGACGCCATCCTGGTGGCCCGCAACCTGGGTCCCGCCGACCTGCTGGAATACGACCGCCGCAAGCTGCGGGGCCTGCTGCTGGAAGAGGGCTCGGCGGCCAGCCACGCGGCCATCGTCGCCCGGGCGCTGGGCATCCCCTGCGTCGGACGTCTGCAGGGCCTGCGCGACCGCCTGTCCGAGGGCGATCTTGTCATCGTCGATGGCGAGACCGGCGAGGCCTATCTGCGGCCCCGGCCGGACATGCTGGCGGCGGTCCAGTCGCGCATGGAGGTCCGCCACCAACGGCAGGCCGAGTTCGCCAAGCTTCGCGACACGCCCGCCGTCACCGCCGACGGCCAGCGCATCAGCCTGCTGACCAACGCCGGCCTCGCCGTCGATCTGGAAAACCTGGACGCCACCGGCGCCGAGGGCATCGGCCTGTTCCGCACCGAGTTCCAGTTCATGGTTTCGGAGGAACTGCCCCGGCTCGACAGCCAGACGGCCCTCTACAAGCTGGTGCTGGACACCGCCGGCAGCCGGCCGGTCACCTTCCGTACGCTCGACATCGGCGGCGACAAGGTGCTGCCCTATCTGGAGACGGAACGGGAGGAGAACCCGGCCCTGGGCCGCCGCGCCATTCGTCTGGGGCTGGACCGTCCGGGCCTGCTGCGCCTGCAGCTTCGCGCCCTGCTGACCGCCGCCGCGGGCCGCGAGCTGCGCGTCATGTTCCCGATGATCGCCACGGTGGACGAGTTCCGGGCCGCGCGCGAACTGGTCGACATCGAATGCAACTGGGCGCGCCGCCGGGGCCGCGAACTGCCGGCCCTGCTGCGGGTCGGGGCCATGATCGAATGCCCCAGCCTGCTGTGGCACCTGGACGCCCTGCTGCCGCTCACGGACTTCGTCTCCGTCGGCACCAACGACCTGTTCCAGTACATGTTCGCCGCCGACCGCACGAACCCGCTCGTCGCGGACCGTTACGACCCCCTGTCGCCGCCGGCCCTGAGGGCCCTGGCCGAGATCCAGCGCAAATGCGCCGACACCGGCACGCCGGTCTCGATCTGCGGCGAGCTGGCGGGACGGCCGCTGGAAGCCTTCGCCCTGCTGACCCTCGGTTTCACGCGCCTGTCGGCTCCGGCCGGGGGCGTCGGACCGGTCAAGCGCATGATCCTGTCCACCGATCTGGCCGCCGCCCGCCGCGGCATGACCAGCCTGTTGGGCTCCTCGTCCGGCTCTGTGCGCGGCGAGCTCGAAACTCTGGCCCGAAAGTTGAACGTCGCGGTTTGATCTGTACCGGGCCGGAACGGCCAAGGTGCTTAACAAATCATTGATCGGTCGACTCTTATGAGTTATCCACAAGGCGAATTCGGAGGGTCTGCGGGGGCAGGCTCAGACTGTCATCCCGATATGATACAGGGGCCGGGTTCGAGTACGGCGGGCGTGGATGACGCGTCGCCGAGTGTGGGGTCGGGCGTTATGGCGCTGGATGCGGGCAAGGGCCCGGAAGAGTATGGTGCGCAGGCTGACTGGAAGGACCTGGTCCCTTCCGTCACGGATGCTCCGACTCTGGGCGAAGGCCTGCGGATCGCGCGGGACCATTCGGGCCGTTCGCTGGCCGAACTGTCCAGCGTCACGCGGGTGCCCAGCCGCTACCTGACCGCCCTCGAGCAGAACGATTTCTCGGTCCTGCCCAACCGCGTCTTCTCGATCGGCTATGTGCGCGCCTACGCCGCCGCCCTGGGTCTCGACGAGCAGCTGGCGGTCGAACGCTTCAAGCGCGAGAGCCCCGATCCGTCTGTGCCGCTGCAGCCGCCGGTCGGCGTCGCCTTTGAGGAGGTGAAGCGCTATTCGCCCCGCCTGATCGCGGGCTGCGCCGTGCTGCTGATCGCCGTGGTCGGCTGGAACGTGTTCCAGCGCGTCAGCCTGATGCGCGCGCCCCAGCCCTCGGACCTGGCGTCTGGGCACCGTTCCCGGCCAGGAGGCGGTCATCCGCCTCACCGCGCCGCGTCCGGCGCCGCCCGACCAGACCATTCCCGCCCTCTACGTCACGCCGGGCCTCGAGACCCAGCTGACCGGCATCGATCCGACCTCGCCCGAGGGGATGGCCGCCGCCGCCGCGACCCCGGTGGCCAAGGCCTTCAATCCGCGCGGCGCCATCTACGGCGCCTCCGCCAGCGCCTCGGACGTCATCATCCAGGCCCGCAAGGCCGCGGCCCTGGTCGTACGCATGGCGGACGGTCGGGTGCTGTTCGCCCGCCAGCTGGCCGCCGGCGAGGCCTGGCGTGCGCCCGCGGGCGTGGCCGCAGTGATCGACGCTTCGGACTTTGCCGCCTT
>NZ_JAHFPF010000092.1 GCF_023259385.1 Brevundimonas sp.
GGCCGCGAAGGCCGCGTTGGCCGCCAGGTGGGTGCGGGTGCTGGCCTTGCTCATGCTCTCGTAGGCGCGCGCCAGGATGGCCGACAGACGGCCGCGCACCACCTGGTTCGTACGACCGGTCTGGCCGTTGATCAGCACATAGATCGACGCCCGATCCGCGCCCGGCACCCGCTGGGCGCCCACCAGCAGGGTCTCGGGCACGCCCAGGAAGGGCATGTTGATGCCGCCGTCGGCGTGCATCTCCTCGACGATCTGGTCGCCCTGCAGGCCGGCGATCATCACCGGCGGAAACACGCCCGGTATGCTGGCCGACGCGATCAGCACCTCGCGGAACAGCACCAGGGCCTGCTCGTCTCCCTGGGTCGCCAGCTGTCCCATGTCCCAGACGATCGATTCCTGGCTGTCCAGATTGGTGGTCACGACCAGCAGGCGCCGTCCCTTGGCGTGCTCGGCGGCGATCTGACTCAACAGCTCCGGCGTGACGTTCTGGTCGACCAGCCGCCGCAAAGGGGCGGCGCTGAACAGACTGGGCCCCGTCAGCCCGGCCAGGGCGCGCGGGCTCAGCAGGCCGTCGGCGCCGCCATCGGTGTAGGCCGCGCGCAGTTCGTCGTCCCAGCCGGAGCCGAGGAAGGCGAAGGGCGCGGCCAGGGCGCCGGTGCTGATGCCGGTGACGATATCGAATTGCGGGCGAGTTCCCGTCTCGCTCCAGCCGACCAGCACGCCTGCACCGAAGGCCCCGTTGGCCCCGCCTCCGGACAGGGCGAGCACGGCTCCGGTGGCGTGGGGCGAGGCCAGCCGCTGGGTGAACAGGGCGATGAGTTCGTTGACCCGGACCTGATCCCCGGGCCGGATGCGCGGGTCGACGGTGTACGACAGCGGCGCATTGAGCGTCCGCACCGGCAGGGGCTCAAGCCGCGCCACGGCGCCGCAACCGGACAGCAGGAACGCCCCCATCAGCACGCCCGCCAGGGCTGGGCGCCACGCGGATGTCCGCCGCGGATCAACAGGGTCCTGGTTCATCTCTCTCTCCGCCACGCCCGATATTCGCCAACACAATCCGCAACCGCCACGGTTGTTGCGTGAACCGAACGGAACCGGCGCCCCGCGGCAGCCTTCACAGTGTTCAGGTGCGCGTTAGACCACTTTGGAGAACAGTCCGTCTTCAGGACCAGTCACGTCAATCTGATCGCTGGCTACTGGAGGGAACGAGGCGTCCATGACCCTGATCCTCCCCCCGTCCAGCCGCCCGCAACCTGTTGGCGGGCGCAGACGACCTACAAGGAAGGCCGTGAGTTGTGGCGCCGCTAAGGAAGACCTTCGTCGTGGAGGCGCTGGGCGGCGCACCCCTCGGCGAGGAAGTCCAACAGCAGGCGCACCGACGGCAACAGACCCCGCCGCGAGGGGAAGACCGCGTGGACGATCCAGCGCTTGGGCCGCCAGTCGGGGAAGAGGTCGATCAACCGCCCTTCCTCCAGGTCCCGCCCCACGGTGACCGTCGGCAGCAGGACGACGCCCACCCCCTGCAAGGCGCCCTCGTGCAGCATGTGCAGGTCGTCCGTCACCAGACGCGGCGCGTGGCGCACAGAGGCGGTCATTCCGTCCCTGTGGTGCAGGGCCCAGGTGTGATCGCGATTGGCCGGACCGAAGTCCAGACTGGGCCAGTCGGCCAAGTCCGCCGGACCGGACGGCGGCGGGAACCGCGCCATCAGTGTGGGCGAGGCCACCAGACGGTGCACGCTCGCATCCAGCTTGCGCATGACCAGGTCCGTCACCTCCAGCGGCGGCTCGCGCACGCGGATGGCCAGGTCGAAGCCCTCGCCGATGACGTCCACCCGACGGCTGGTGCTGTGCAGATGCACCTCGACCTCGGGATAGAGGGCCATGAAGCCGGCGATCAGCGCGCCCATCTGATAGGTCAGCAGCCCCGGCACGCACGCTACGCGGATCACCCCGCGCGGCTGCGCCGTGACGTTGTCGATCACTGCCTGGGCCGCCTCGGCCTCGACCAGCATGGCCAGGCAGTGCTGATAATAGGCCTGACCGATCTCGGTGACCGAGAATTTGCGGGATGAGCGGTGGATCAGCCGCGCCCCCAGCTGGTCCTCCAGCGCGGCGATGCGACGGCTCAGCTTGGACTTCTGCATTCCCAGCGCCCGCGCGGCCGGGGCGAAGCCGCCGTGGTCCACCACCTGGACGAAGTAATAGAGGTCGTTGAGGTCCCGCATCGTTCTATTGATAGGACGCTCCGACGCGATTTCGCAATCTATCGCGGTCGGCGTTCCCGGATCATATCGGTCTCAACGCGGTCGGCCCGGTCCGATCGCTCCGAAGGAGACACGTCATGAAGAAGGTTCTGGGACGATACGGCAACGACCGCGGCCACTGGGTCGGCGACGGCTTTCCGGTGCGCTCACTGTTTTCCTATGACGCCGCGGGCAAGCAGGTCAGCCCCTTCCTGCTGCTCGACTACGCCGGTCCTCATAATTTCGAGCCGACCGACCAACGGCGCGGCGTCGGCCAACATCCCCACCGCGGCTTCGAGACCGTGACCATCGTCTATGACGGCGAGGTCGAGCACCGCGACTCCACGGGTCAGGGCGGCGTCATCGGCCCCGGCGACGTGCAGTGGATGACGGCCGGCGGCGGCATCCTGCACGAGGAGTTCCATTCGTCCGCCTTCGCGCGGACGGGCGGGCCGTTCCGCATGGTGCAGCTGTGGGTCAACCTGCCGGCCAGGGACAAGATGACCCGGCCCGGCTACCAGTCGATCCTGAACGCCGACATTCCGACCGTCGCCCTGCCTGAGGGCGCGGGCACGGCCCGGATCATCGCCGGCGCCATGGACGCGGCCAAAGGCCCGGCCAGCACCTTCACTCCCATCAATGTCTGGGACGTGAGGCTGAACCGGGACGCCGAGACGACGCTGGACCTGCCGGAAGGCCATACCGCCATCGTCGTGGTCCTGTCGGGTCACGTCACGGTCAACGGCGACCAGCCGACCGGCGCCGCCGAGGCCCTGCTGCTGGATCGCAAGGGCGACAGCGTCACCCTGAGCGCCGACGCGGACACCGTTCTGCTGGTCCTGACCGGCGAGCCGATCGATGAACCCATCGTCGGCTACGGCCCGTTCGTGATGAACAGCGAGCAGGAAATCCGCCAGGCGATCACGGACTTCAACAGCGGCCGCTTCGGGGCCATTCCCGCCGTCGCCTGATCCCACCCTTGGCCCGGTCTTCGGACCGGGCCGCACCGTCCCAACAGAGAAGGGTCTCCGATGATTGAGATGATAATCGACCAGCGCCGCAAGGATCTCGGCGGGTTCGAGGTGGGCCGCGTCCTGCCCTATGCGAAGCGCCGCGCGGTCGGCCACTTCGTCTTCTTCGACCATATGGGTCCGGTCGACATGCCCGCCGGCGTGCCCAAGACTGTGGACGTGCGCCCCCACCCTCACATCGGCATCTCGACCCTGACCTACCTCTTCTCCGGCGAGATCACCCACCGCGACAGCCTGGGCGTCCAGCAGGACATCCGTCCGGCCGAGGTCAACTGGATGACCGCCGGCAGCGGCGTGACCCACTCCGAACGCTTCGAGCGCGCCCGCCGCGAAGGCGCCCTGCTGGAAGGCATCCAGGCCTGGGTCGCCCTGCCCGACGGTCAGGAAGAGATCGCCCCCTCGTTCCAGCACGTGCCCACCGCGGACCTGCCGACCTGGCGCGAGAATGGGGTCAAGGGTCGCTTGGCGGCAGGCGAGGCGATGGGCATGAAGGCCGGAGTCAGCACCTTCTCGCCCCTGCACTATCTGCATCTTGAGCTGGAGCCCGGCGCGCGTTTCCAGACCCCGACCGACCATTCCGAAAGCGCCGTCTATGTCGTCTCCGGCCTGATCGAGGTGGATGACGGCCGCCCGCTCGGCCATGGCCAGATGGCGGTGCTGGAGAAGGGCGTGGCCTCGGTTCTCTGCGCGCTGGAGCCCTCGACCGTCATGGTGCTGGGGGGCGAGCCGGTCGGCGAACGCTTCATCGACTGGAATTTCGTCTCGTCGTCCAAGGACCGTATCGAACAGGCCAAGGCCGACTGGCGCGCCGGACGGATGAAGCTGCCCGACATGGACGACCAGGAGTTCATCCCCCTGCCGCCCGAACCGGCGCCTCCCGCCAACCCCATGTCCTGATCGGAACCGTCCCATGGCCATCGCCCACGCCCGTATCGGGACCGCCCGTTACCTGACCTCGATCAGGACAGGCGGCGACCTGAAGCACGCCCTGACCGCCGACGAGCCCGACCGTCTGGGCGGCGCCGACGCCGGTCCCGCCCCGTTCGACCTGCTGGTCTCGGCGCTCGGCGCCTGCACCGCCATCACCCTGACCATGTACGCCGAGAAGAAGGGCTGGCCGCTGGAGGGACTGGACGTCCGTCTGGAATATCTGGGCGGCGAGACCCCGCCGCGCATCGAGCGGATACTGGTTCCCGCCGGTCCGCTGGACGACGCCCAGCGCGCGCGCCTCGCCGACATCGCCGAACGCACCCCGGTGACGCTGGCGATCAAGAACGGCGTGCCGGTGCACACCACCCTGCGATCCGACTGAAAAGCCGCAGGCGTCAGGCGGTCGGGATCCACCGGCGATCTTCGAGCAGCCTCAAGATCCGGTCGGCGGCCGCTTCGGGTGTGAGCGCGAGTGTGTCGACGACCAAGTCCGGATCGGACGGCGGTTCGTAGGACGAGCCGACGCCGGTGAGGTCGACGATGACGCCCGCGTCGGCCCGGGCATACAGGCCCTTGGGGTCGCGCGCGCGGCAAGCGTCCAGAGGCGCGTCGACGAAGATTTCGAGGAAACCGTTCGTGGGCAGACGATCACGAACGGCCCGGCGCGCGGTGATGCTGGGCGAAACGAAGGCGCACAGACTGATGACGCCGCCCTCGGCGAACAGGCGCGCCACCTCCCCTGCGCGGCGGACGTTCTCGGCTCGATCCTCCGGTGAGAAGCCGAGATCCCTGTTCAGGCCGTGGCGCAGATTGTCTCCGTCCAGCAGGACCGTCCGTATGCCCCGCCCATGCAGCTTGCGCTCCAGGGCCGTGGCGATGGTCGACTTGCCCGAGCCGGGCAGCCCGGTCAGCCAGATCGCGCCGCCTTCGTGGCCGTTCAGCCGCGACCGGTCGCGCCGCGAGACGGCCTCGGCGGTGGGATAGATGTGTCCGGCCTGGCCCAGCGCGACCCGGGCCACCCCGGCCGCCGCGACGGCGCCGGTCTCCCGGTCGATCAGGACGAAGGCCCCCATGGCCGGATCGTCCGTAAACGGATCGAAGGCGATCGGCGACGACAGCGTCAGTTCCGCGGCGGCGATCTCGTTCAGGTTCAGCCCCGCATTGTCGCCCGCTTCGGCCTCGGCCAGCACGACCTTGACCGGCGAGATCCGGCCTCCGATGCGGATCCTGTAGGCGCGATCGGACGCAAAGGGCCGGTCGCCCATCCACAGCAGGCTGGCCGAGAACCGGTCCACCGAGGTCGGCCGGGCGTGCGGCAGCGCCAGGACATCGCCGCGGGCCACGTCGACCTCTTCCTTCAGCACCACGGTCACCGCGTCCCCGGCCTCGGCAGAGGTCCGGTCGCCTTCCCAGGTCACGATGCGCGCCACGGTCGCCGTCTTGCCTGACGGACTGACCACGATCTGGTCGCCGGCGCGGACCCGCCCGGAGGCCACCGTTCCCGCATAGCCGCGGAAGGTGTGGTCGGGGCGATTGACGTACTGCACCAGGAAGCGGAGCGGCCGCGACACGCGGCTGTCCTCGACGGGCAGGCCCTCGAGCGCCTCGATCAGCGTCGGCCCCTCGAACCACGACAGTTCAGGCGAGCGCCGGACGACATTGTCGCCCTGCCGCGCGCTGATCGGCACGGCGGCGACGGACCGGAAGGCCAGGCCCGCCGCGAAGGCGGCGTAGTCGGAGGCGATGGCTTCGAAAGCCGAGCGGTCGTAGTCGACCAGATCGATCTTGTTCACCGCCAGGATGACATGCCGGATTCCGAACAGGGAGACGATGCGGCTGTGGCGCTCGGTCTGGGCCGTCACGCCCCGGGTCGCATCGACCAGAATGACGGCCGCGTCGCACCCGGACGCGCCGGTCGCCATGTTGCGGGTGTACTGCTCATGACCGGGGGTGTCGGCCACGATGAAATTGCGGCGCGCCGTCGAGAAATAGCGATGGGCCACGTCGATGGTGATGCCCTGTTCACGTTCCGCCTCGCCCGCCGTGCCGAAGCGGCGGCTGTCGCGCTCAAGCGCGGCGAGCTGGTCGTCCGCGACCTGGCCGGTGTCATGCAGCAGGCGGCCGATCAGGGTGGACTTGCCGTCATCAACCGAGCCGCAGGTCAGGAACCGCAGATGGTCGCGGGCCGCGGGATCGGGAACGGTCCCGGACAAGGGCACGATTTCACCGTCCATCAGAAATAACCCTCGCGCTTCTTGCGCTCCATCGAGGCGGTCTCGTCCGCGTCGATCAGCCGGCCCTGACGCTCGGAGGCGCGGCTGGACCTCAGTTCCGCGATGACGGAATCGATATCATCGGCGTCCGACTCAACAGCCGCCGAGAGCGGGTAGCAGCCGAGCGAACGGAAGCGCACGCGGCGCAGGCGCGGAACCTCGCCGGCCCGCAACGGCAGGCGTTCATCGTCGCGCACGATCAACGCGCCGTCGCGCTCGACGACCGGCCGTAGGGCGGAAAAATAGAGCGGCACGACCGGGATGGCCTCGATCCGCGTGTATTCCCAGACGTCGAGCTCGGTCCAGTTCGACAGGGGGAAGACCCGCAGGGATTCGCCGGGCTGGAGGGCTGAGTTCCATAGCTTCCAAAGCTCGGGTTTCTGACGACGCGGATCCCAGGTGTGGTCGGGGCCGCGCACCGAGAAGATGCGTTCCTTGGCGCGACTCTTCTCCTCGTCGCGCCGGGCGCCGCCGAAGGCCACGTCGAAGCCGTGCTGGTCCAGCGCCTGCTTGAGGGCGTCGGTCTTCATGACCCGGGTGTGCAGCGACGAGCCCGAGGCGACGGGACTGACGCCGCGCTTCACCCCGTCTTGGTTGATGTGGACGATCAGGCGGGCGCCGTAGGTTTCGGCGACCGTATCGCGATGCCGGATCATGTCGCGGAACTTCCAGGTCGTATCGACGTGGAGCAGCGGGAACGGCGGCGGCGCCGGATAGAAGGCCTTGGCGGCGAGGTGCAGCAGCACGCCGGAGTCCTTTCCGATCGAATACAGCATCACCGGATTGCGCGCGGTGGCGGCGACCTCCCGGAAGATCTCGATAGCCTCCGCTTCCAGACGCCGCAGGTGGGGCGACAGCCGCCCGATCGGCGCCAAGGGCGCGGTCGGCGTGTCTGAAGGACGGACGAGTGGTGCGGCAAGGGTCATGGAAGCCTCGTGGATGCCCCACCCAAACTCCACCCGCGCGGCTCAGGTCGAACGATTTGATCTGGGTGAGGTCGATAGATTTTCTTACAGGTCACCCGACGAAGGCCCGCTCCAAGACATAGTCGCCGGGGGCCGCGTTCGAACCTTCCGTGAAACCCGCCCGCTCCAGCAGGGTCGCCACGTCGCGGATCATGGCCGTCGATCCGCACAGCATCGCGCGGTCGGTCGCGGGGTCGAATCCGGAGCCGAGATCCAGATCGGAGAACAGGGCGCCGTCCTCGATCCGACGGGTGATCCGTCCTGGCCGATCGAACGGTTCGCGCGTGACGGTGGGGTAGTAGAGCAGCCGTCCCAGGGCGAGGTCGCCGATCAGAGGATCTTCGAAGACATCGCGTGTCAGGAAGGTCCGATAGGCCAGGTCCTGCACCTGCCGGACGGTGTGGGTCACGACGACCTGGTCGAACCGCGCCCAGGTCTCCGGATCGCGCAGTACGCTCAACCAGGGGGCCAGTCCGGTCCCGCTGGCGATCAGGAACAGTCGCCGACCGGGGGTCAGGGCGTCCAGCACCAGGGTGCCCGTGGGCTTCTTGCCCAGCAGGACGCCATCTCCAGCGGCCAGCCGGCCGAGCCGCGACGTCAGCGGGCCGTCCGGAACCTGGATGGAGAAGAACTCAAGCTCGTCCGACCAGCCTGGACTGGCGATCGAATAGGCCCGGAGCGTCGGCTTGCCCGCGCCGTCTTCGGCCGGGAGCCCCAGCATGACGAACTCGCCCGAGCGGAACCGGAAGCTCTCGGGCCGCTCGACGGCGAAGCTGAACAACCGGTCGGTCCAGCGCCGTGTCCACAGGATGCGGGGCTCGTGCCAGGCGGAGGCCTGGGCGGCGGGACGGACGGGCGCAAGGGTTTCGGTCATGGCGATCCTTCAGGCAGGACCTCGCCCATAGGAGACTGCGCCACCGCAGCGCGAACGACTTCTTCTGCCGCCATCGGGCAGAAAAACTGCGACCGCCCTAGAGCTGATCCAGGCCGGTGTCGTGGAACGCCGCCTGCTTCTTCAGCCAATCCGTGAAGGCCTTGGCGCTCGGGGACAACGGCCGATCCTTCGGATGCACCACGTGATAGGCGAAGCCGACCACAGCGCCGCCGTCGTGGAAAGGCGCGATCAGGCGTCCCGCCGCCAGGTCCGCCTGGGCCAGGGTGCGCTTGGCCAGGGCGACGCCACGGCCCGCGACCGCCGCCTCGATCAGCATGGCGGATTGGTTGAACCGGGAGCCCCGCCGCGCGTCGCCGTGGCGAACCCCGCGCGCCATCAGCCACATCGGCCAGTCCGGCCGGCCGGGATCCCCGTCGCCCGACATGTCGTGCAGCAGCACATGGTGGGCCAGGTCCGCCGGCGTCCGGATCGCGTTCGGCCGCTGCATCAGCGACGGCGCGCAGACCGGAAGGACGCTCTCGATCAGCAGCCGTTCGGCCACGTGGCCCGGGTAATCTCCAGGGCCGTAGCGGATCGCCAGGTCGATCTGCCCTTGGTCGAACGCGACCGGCTCCATATCCGCCGACACCCACACCTCGATCTCGGGATGAAGCGCGTGGAAGTCGTCCATGCGGGGCATCAGCCATTTGGAGGCGAACGAAGGCGCGACGCTGATCGAGACCTGGCGGCGGCGCGGCGGCTCCCGCATCAGGGCCGAGGCGTCGCGCAGCCGGTCCAGCCCCTCGGCCACCAGCGGCGCCGACGAGCGGCCCAGATCGGTCAGTTGCAATCCCTTGGCTTCGCGCTTGAACAGCGGAGCGCGAATGATCTCCTCGAGCTGCCGGATCTGCTGGCTGACGGCGCCGGGGGTGACCGCCAGCTCCTCAGCCGCGCGCGAGAAGCTCAGGTGCCGGGCGGCGCTTTCGAAGACGCGCAGGGCGTTCAGGGGTAACAGGGTTCGGGCCATCACTGATAGAAAACCTAATAGATCGACAAAGACAATCTCGTTTGTTGCGCATCACCGCCGGACCTAGGGCTGGGGTGGAAGCTCGGCCGTCAGAGAGCCGTGAAATGATCCGATGCGCGTATTCCTCGCCTCCATTCCCCTGCCGGGGACCTCGATCGCCCTGATTGGCGCGGGCGACGCCGCCGCCGCCAAGGCGCGGCTGTTTGATGGCTCCGGGGCGAAGCTGCGCTGGTTCGCGGGACCGACCGCGGAGTCTGACGAGGCGTGGATCGCGCGCTGGCCGGAGGCGGCGGACCTGGCCGGCGCCAGACTGATCTTCATCGCCGTCGCCGATCCGGCGCAGTCGCGCGCCCTCGCCGTCCGGCGCCCAGGTCAATGTCGTGGATCAGCCCGGATTGAGCGACTTCCACACCCCCGCCCTGATCGACCGGGACGGGGTGGTGGTCGGGATCGCCACCGGCGGTGCGGCGCCGGTGCTGGCCCGCGAAGTGCGAGCGCGCGTCGAAGCGGCCCTGCCCCAGGGACTGGATCGCCTGGCCCGCCTGGCCGAAGGCCTGCGCGAAACAGTGATGGCGACCCTGCCGGACTTCATGGCCCGCCGCCGGTTCTGGGAGACCGCCTTCCGCGGCGCGCCCCGGGACCTGGCGCTGGCGGGCCGGACCGCTGAGGCGCGCCGCGAGATGCTACGCCTACTGAACCGCCCAGAACAGCCGCAGGGGGTCGTGCATCTGGTCGGCGCCGGACCGGGCGATCCCGAGTTGTTGACGCTCAAGGCGCTGCGCGCGCTGCAGGACGCCGACATCGTCATCCACGACCGCCTGGCGCCGCCCGCTGTTCTGGACCGCGCGCGCCGCGATGCGCGCCGGATCTACGTCGGCAAGAGACGCGGCGAGCATTCCGTGCCGCAGGAACAGATCGCGGCGCTGATGATCGCTGAAGCGAAAGCCGGGCACCGCGTGGTGCGGCTGAAGGGTGGCGATCCGTTCGTGTTCGGCCGCGGCGGCGAGGAGCTGGAGGCCGTGCGGGCCGCGGGGATCGAGGTCGTCGTCGTGCCGGGAATCACCGCCGCCCTGGGGTGCGCGGCGGCCGCGGGCATTCCGCTGACGCATCGCGACCAGGCGCAGGCCGTCAGCTTTGTGACCGCCGAGACCCGACCCGGCGGCGCCGGGGCCGACTGGACCGCCCTCGCCACCCCCAACCACACGCTCGCCGTCTATATGGGCGTAGCCGGAGCGGCGGCGGTGCAGGCCGGCCTGATCCAAGCCGGCCGGGCGCCGGACACGCCGGTCGCGGTGATCGAGAACGGGTCCCGGCCCGATCAGCGCGTCGTCACGGGCCGGCTCGACGACCTCGCCCGCCTGGTGGCCCGCGAGAAAGTCGTCAGCCCTGCCCTCCTGATCGTCGGTGAAGTCGCGGCCTGGGCACGTTCCGGCGCGACGGCGCGGGAGGTCGCGGCATGAAGATCGTGACCGCCAACCGCCTCTCCGACGGGCGGGTGATCTACGCCGATGCGTCGGGAGAACCCGTCGGGGCGCTCAACCAGGCCGGCCGGTTCGACGGCGAAGCCGCCGACCTCGCCCTGTCGCAGGCGGCGCTCCAGCCCGCGATCTACGTCAATCCCTATCTGGTCGAAGTCGATGACGGTCGCCCCTCAGGCCGCGACCGGTTCAAGGAGCTGATCCGCTCGAAGGGCCCCACCGTGGGCCACAGTCTGGAGCAGCTCTGATGTACCGCTACGACGAATTCGACACCGCCATTGTCCGCGAACGGATCGAGGAGTTCCGGGACCAGGTGTCGCGCCGGGTCTCGGGAGGCCTGACCGAGGACGAGTTCAAGCCCCTGCGCCTGATGAACGGGGTCTACCTGCAGCTGCACGCCTACATGCTGCGCGTCGCGGTGCCCTACGGGACGATGAACAGCGGCCAGCTGCGCCGCCTGGCCCGTATCGCGCGGGTCTATGACAAGGGCTACGGCCATTTCACCACCCGCACCAACATCCAGTACAACTGGCCGGCGCTCAGCGACATTCCTGCGATCCTGTCGGAGCTGGCCGAGGTCGAGATGCACGCCATCCAGACGTCGGGGAACTGCATCCGCAACGTGACCACCGACGTCTTCGCCGGCTGCGCGGACGACGAGATCGAGGATCCCCGTCCGTGGTGCGAGATTCTGCGCCAGTGGTCGACCATCCATCCCGAATTCTCGTTCCTGCCGCGCAAGTTCAAGATCGCGGTGATCGCGGCCCCGAAGGATCGGGCCGCCATGCGCACCCACGACGTCGGCCTTCAGCTGATCCGGGGCGAGGACGGACAGGCGGCCTTCCGGGTGTTCGTGGGCGGCGGCCAGGGCCGGATCCCGCATATCGCGCAAGAGATCGCGCCGGCGGTGCCGGGCCGGGACCTGCTGGCCTATCTCACGGCCATTCTCCGCGCCTGGAACCTGCTGGGCCGCCGCGACAACATCCACAAGGCGCGGATCAAGATCCTGGTGGCCTCCCTCGGCATCGACGCCTTCCGCGAGGAGGTCGAGCGGCATTTCGCCACCCTGCGCCGCGAGGATCTGCGGGTGCCGGACGAAGAGGTCGCCCGCATCCGCGCCTATTTCGCGCCGCCGCCGTTCGCAGACCTGCCGAGGACCAGCGGAGCCTTCGACCGGGCGAGCCTGGCGGATCCCGACTTCGCCCGTTTCGCGCGCAACAACATCCGGCGCCACCGGCAGCCGGGCTATGCGACCCTTATCGTCTCGCTGAAACCGCAGGGAGGCGTTCCAGGCGACATCACCGCC
>NZ_JAHFPF010000093.1 GCF_023259385.1 Brevundimonas sp.
ATGAAAGTATCCACCACGCGATGGCGTGGCCAATTGCGACATGGGCAAGACTGATACTGGCGGTGACCCTGGTCTCCGCCGTGTTTTTCGTCGCCCCGATCGCTGACGCCGCGACCTGCGCCCCAGAGACGACCTCGGCTCACGCCATTGTCGCTCAGGATGCAGGCGATAGCGACCAGGGCGACCTTGGCGGTGGGCACGGAGTCTGCACCCACGGCCACTGCCACCACAACGGAACCGCCCGTGCGGATGTCGCCGACGACATCGCGATGCAAATCCACGCAAGGCCGGTTCACGCCTTCCCCTCGAGTGATTTTCCGTCGTCGATCTCGCCCGACGGCCTGAAGCGTCCGCCCAGAGTCTGACACGACGTCTGCGCCGCCGTGCGCGCGATCTCGTGTCAAATTTCTGGAAGATGAATCATGCCTCCCTCACATCGCAGGCCGCCGCGTTTCGCGGTCGGCTGCGCGCTGGCCGCATTTGCGGCCGTGCTGGCCAGTCCCGCTTGGGCTGACCCCGCTCCGTCGTTCGCCGAGCTGCTCGCCCAGCTCGATCAAACCCCGGCCACCCTTGAAGCCGGCGCCCTGTCCGACGCCGCTGAAGCGCGTGTCCGCCAGGCCCGTGTCAGGCCTAATCCGACGATCGCTCTCGACGCCGAAAACGCGTTCGGCACGGGGCCCTTCTCAGGCTACGCCAACGCAGAAACCACCTTGTCGATCAGTCAGGACCTTGAGCTCTGGGGACGCCGAACCGCGCGGGTGAATGTCGCCCGCGCGGAAGCCGGAACCGCGGCGCTGCAACGGGACCTCGCCATCATCGACGCCGCCGGACGACTCGCACAGGTCTATGCCGATGCGGAAGCCGCTCAACGGCGGGCCGTGCTCGCCGAGGAAAGCCTTACCTTGACCATCGCCGATGCGAGGGCCGCCCTCGTTCTTGTCGAAGAAGGCCGTGAGCCACTGCTGCGCGGCATCCAGGGTGAAAGCGAAGCGGCTGCGGCGCGTGCCTCGCGCGATGAGGCCGTCGCGGAGCGCGACGCGGCCTTCGCGCGACTGACCGCAGTCGCCATGCTGGCGGCTCCGGTGACGACCATCGACGCCAGCCTGCTGGACCTCGCGCCTGCCGCCACCTTCGCGGCCCCGGCGGATGCGCCGACCGTTCGCGTCGCCGAGGCTCACCGCGCGGCCGCCGAACGCCGGATCGACGTGGAGCGAATCCGCTCGCGCCCGGACATCAACGCCAGCGTCGGTGTCCGTCGATACGAGATGGAGGACGCGACGGCGTTGACTTTCGGCGTCAGCATGCCGCTGCCCCTGTTCGACCGCAACCGCGGGAACATAGACGCGGCGCAGGCCGACTTCCGGGCTGCGGACGCGCGGCTTCTTGGAGCCCGTCAGGAAGCCCAGGCCGATCGCGCCGCGGCGCGGGCGCGGCTTGCCGCCTCCGTCAGCCGGGTCTCCGCCGCCGATGCAGGGGTGGCGTCCGCTGAGGAAGCCTACCGTCTGTCGCGGATTGGAACCGAAGCCGGGAGGATCTCCCAGCTCGAACTGCGGGTCACACGCACCGCCCTGATCTCAGCTCGGACTTCGGCCGTCGATGCACGCCTTGCACGTGTCCAGGCCGAGATTGAACTCGCGCGCCAGGACGGCCGCGCCCCCTTCCAAGGAGCCCAATGATGCGCAAGCGCACATCCAACAAGACGTTGCTGATCGGCGGCGCCGCCGCCGTCGTTCTGCTTGGCGGAGGCGGGCTGTTCCTGCTCACGCGCGGGCCGGACGCCGCTCCAGCCGCCGCCGAGGGTGAGGCGGGTCACGCTGAAGAAGAGGGCGCTCATGCCGAGGGCGAAGCCGGCCACGAAGGCGAGGCCGAAGCGCCGGAAGGCTTCGTCGCTCTGAGCGCGGCCCAGGCCCAGGCCGCCAACCTGATCGTGGTCGGCGTCGGTCGGGGAGGGGGCGCCGAAACCCGGCTCTCCGGGCGGGTCGAGCCCATGGTCGACGCGCGCGCCGCTGTGGCGGCGTCCGTCGGCGGGCGGGTCGAGCGGGTTCTCGTAGCTCCGGGCCAGTCGGTCCGGATCGGTCAGCCCCTGGCGAGCGTCGTCAGCGGTGAAGCGGCGACGTTCCGCGCGGACGCAGACGCGGCGGCCGCCGAAACTGAAGTGGCGCGCCAGGCTTATCAACGCAACCGCAATCTGGCGGACCAGGGCGTTGTCGCCCGACAGGAGGTCGAGGCGTCCCGCGCGCAACTGCTCAGCGCCGAAGCCGGCGCCCGCGCGGCTCGCGCGCGGTCCAGCGCGGCGGGCTCGCCCAACGCTTCGGGCCGCCTCAGCGTCACCAGCCCCATCACCGGAGTCGTGACCAGCGTCCAGGTCGGACCGGGCGGCTTCGTCGCCCCTGGCGGCGTTGTCGCCGAGGTCACCAACCCGGCCAGGGTTGAGCTCGTCTTCAACGCGCCGCCTGCTTTGGCCGCCAATGTAAGGGCCGGGGCGCCTCTGCGGGTCAGCAACCCCAGCGGCGACTTCGACGCCATCGTCACCGGCGTTGCCGCAGGCGCGGGCGGCGAAAGCGGCGCCACGGTCATTCGGGCCCGGCCGACGGGCTCTGTCCTCCCGCCGGCCGGTTCCGCCGTCACGGGGGCGATCGTGACGGGCGAGACGACCGGCGGTCTCACCGTGCCGACCGAGTCCGTCCAGACCGTCGACGGCAACACCGTCGTCTTCGTTCAGGTCCCGAACGGCTTCCAGGCCCGTCCGGTGCTCGCCGGTCGTCAGGCCGGGGGGCGGACTGAAATCCTGCGTGGCCTCACCGGGGCTGAACGGGTCGCCGGCACGAACGCCTTCCTCCTCAAAGCCGAGCTCGCCAAGGGCGAGGCCGAGCACGGTCACTAGGGGCGCACCGCATGTTCAAATTCATCATCGAACTCTCGGTCAAATTCCGATGGTTCGTGGTTCTCGCCACGGCGCTTGTCGCGGCCTACGGACTCCTCGAGCTGACACGGCTTCCCATCGACGCCGTGCCGGATATCACCAATCGCCAGGTCCAGGTGACCACGGTCGCTCCGGCGCTCGCGCCTGAACAGATCGAACGACAGGTCACCTACCCGATTGAAACCGCCATGGCCGGCATTCCCGGCCTGACCACGACCCGATCCCTCAGCCGAAACGGCTTCAGCCAGGTCACGGTCATCTTTACCGACCAGACCGACATCTATTTCGCGCGCCAGCAGGTCGCCGAACGGCTCGCGGGCGCCCGGGAGGCCATGCCTGACGGGGTGGAGCCGACCATGGCCCCGATCACCACGGGCCTCGGTGAAGTGCTGATGTGGACGATCGACTACAAGCCATTCAACAGTCAGAACCTCGCCAAGCCTGGCGAGCCGGGCTGGCAGGCGGGCGGAGCCTATCTGACGCCCGAAGGCGATCTGCTTTCGACCCCGCAGCAGCGCGCCACCTATCTGCGCACCGTGCAGGACTGGATCGTCGCGCCGCAAATGCGGACCGCCCCCGGTCTCGCCGGCGTCGACACCGTCGGCGGCTATGTGAAGGAGTATGCGGTCCGTCCGGACGCGGCGCGCCTTTCCGCCTACGGCCTGGGCATGGGCGACCTTATCCAGGCCCTCGATCGCGCCAACACTCAGGCCGGCGCAGGCTATATCCAGCGCGCTGGCGAAGCTCTGACGGTCCGCACCGACGCCTTGGCCTCCACCGTGGAAGATCTGGCTCAGGCGCCGGTCGTCAACCGGAACGGCCTGATCGTGCGGGTCGCCGATGTCGCCACGGTCGAGATCGGCCAGGCTCCGCGCCTGGGCGGCGCCAGCCGTGACGGCCACGAGGCCGTGCTCGGAACGGCGCTGATGATCGCGGGCGGCAACAGCCGCACCGTGGCCCAGGCGGCCGGGGAGCGACTCGATGAGGTTCGCAAGACTCTGCCCGCAGGGATCGAGGCGGTGACGGTCCTTGACCGTAGCGCCCTGGTCAACTCGACCATCTCGACCGTGGCCCGCAACCTCACCGAGGGCGCCCTTCTGGTCATCGTCGTGCTGTTCCTGCTGCTCGGAAACATTCGTGCGGCCAGCATCACGGCCTTGATGATCCCGATCAGCTTCCTGTTCGCCGTCATCGGCATGAATAGGTTTGGCATCAGTGGAAACCTGATGAGCTTGGGCGCGCTGGACTTCGGCCTTCTGGTCGATGGGGCGGTCATCGTCGTTGAAAGCACCTTGTTGATGCTGTCGCAGCGGCGGATCGATCTGGGACGGGCTCTGACCCGTCGGGAACGCCTTGATGTCGCCGTGGCCGCAGCTCGCAAGATGGTCAAGCCAGCCGCCTTCGGTCAGCTGATTATCCTGCTCGTCTTCACCCCCTTGCTGATGCTCGAGGGCGTCGAGGGCAAGACGTTCGTCCCCATGGGCGCAACGGTCATGCTGGCGCTCGTCGGCGCCTTCATCTTCTCCTTCACCTTCGTTCCGGCCATGACGGCCCTGCTGGTGCGGGACCCCAAGAAGGTCGAGACCGACGAACACGGCCAAGCCCACGAACATGAGACCTTCCTGCTCCGCCACGCGCGGCGTTGGATCCAGCCGGCCATCCGCGCCGCCGTCGATCGTCCTAAGATCGTGCTGATCTCGGCACTCGGCGCGGTTGTTGTCGGTGGTCTGGCCTTCTCGTCCCTGGGACGGGAGTTCATCCCCACTCTGGACGAGGGCGACATCGCCATGCAGGCGCTGCGTGTTCCCTCGGCGTCGCTGGAACAGTCCCTCGCCATGCAGATGGCGTTGGAACGGGTCATCACCGCCCAGCCGGAAGTCGAGACCATGTTCTCCAGGACCGGCACCGCCGAGGCGGCCGTCGACCCGATGCCGCCCAACATTTCGGACAGCGTCATCGTTCTGAAGGACCGCAAGGACTGGCCGGATTCAGGTCTCGAGAAGGAAGCCTTGCTCGAGCGGTTCGAAGAGCTCGCCAACCAACAGATCGGGAATAATTTCGAGTTCAGCCAACCCATCGAGCTCCGCTTCAACGAACTCATTTCCGGGGTCCGGACCGACCTCGCGGTCATGGTCTACGGCGATGACTTCGACACCATGCAGCGGGTCGCTGATGAGGTGGCCGGCGTACTGCGGCAGACCACCGGCTCCGCCGACGTTCGCGTCGAACAAGCGTCGGGCTTGCCGACGCTCACGGTCAGCGTCGATCGGTTCGCGGCGGCCAGCTACGGCCTGTCCGCAGCCGACGTTTCTGAAGCGGTCTCGGCCGCCATCGGCGGCGCGGAGGCCGGCCGGATTTTCGAGGGCGACCGTCGCTTCGACGTCGTCGTCCGTCTTCCGGACGATGCGCGCAACGATCCGGCGGCGCTCGCGGCCCTGCCGATCGTCTCTTCGACAGGCGTAACCGTGCCGCTGTCTTCGGTAGCCCGTATCCAAAGCGCCGAGGGGCCGAACCAGATCAGCCGCAACGACGGTAGCCGACGGATGGTGGTCCAGGCCAACGTTCGCGGCCGGGATCTGGGCGGCTTCGTCACCGACGCACAAACCAAGGTGGACCAAATCCAGCTCCCGCCGGGCGTCCGCCTGACCTGGGGCGGTCAGTTCGAGAACCTCAAACGGGCCGAACAACGGCTGGGCCTGGTTATTCCGATCGTCTTCGTCCTGATCGGTGTGCTGCTGTTTATGGCTCTGGGGTCGTTCTCCGAGGCTGGGCTGGTCTTCGCCTGCGTGCCCTTGGCCTTGATCGGCGGCGCCTTGGCGCTTCTCATGCGAGGGATGCCGTTCTCGGTGTCTGCGGCCGTTGGCTTCATCGCCGTCTCGGGTGTGGCGACCCTGAACGGACTTGTTTTGATGCAGGCCATTCGCGAGCGATTGCAGGCGGGGCTCGCGCCCCGGGACGCGGCGATCGAAGGGGCGTCCAGCCGATTGCGTGCGGTGTTGACGACAGCCTTGGTCGCCATTGTCGGCTTCATCCCGATGGCGCTCGCCCACGGCGCGGGGGCCGAGGTTCAGAAGCCTCTGGCGACGGTCGTCATCGGCGGCCTTCTGACCGCGACGGCCCTGACCCTGCTGGTCCTGCCGACCTTCGCGGCCAAGGCGGTGCGTCATCGCAAGGACGAGGGGGTTGAGGATTGATTGCTCGCACTCAGGATGACCGTCAGCAGCGACGCACGTTGCTGACGGTTCTCGCGCTCAACGCGGGCCTGGCATTAGCGCTCGGGATCGGCGGCTTGTCCGCCGATTCCAGCGCTCTGCTGGCCAATGCAGTGGACAACGCCTCGGACGCTGCTGTCTATCTGATCAGCTTTCTCGCGATCGGTCGGCCTGGTTCGTGGAAGCGGGGGGCGGCGCGCCTCTCGGGCGTCATGCTCCTTATCTTCGGCGCTGGCGTCCTTCTGGACGCGGGTCGTCGATTCCTCATCGGGACCGAACCGATCGGCCCGACCATGATGGGACTCTCGGTCGTCGCAGCGATCATCAACCTGATCTGCCTGCAGTTGATCCGCCGTCAGCACAGCGGCGACGTCAACATGAAGGCTGCCGAGACGTTCAGCTTTAACGACTTCGCCTCCAACGGGGGAATCCTCGTCGCCGGGGCCCTGGTGCTCTGGCTCGGCCAGGCGTGGCCGGACCTCGTCGTCGGCGTCCTCGTGGCCGCCATCGCGTTGAAGGGCGGCGTGGATATCCTGCGCGATGCGGCTAAGGATCGTCCGGCTGAGGGGGAGGGGCAATGATGCCGCTCGAGCCCTCCGACAGCGTCTCCAAGCCCGCAAGCCCCGCTTTGTCCGGCTCCTCGCCCCCTGATGACGCCTGTCGATCAGCGGTCGATATCCAATCCGTTCAACGATGGCGCAAGGCGGGCATTCTCGTCGGGGGCCTGCTTCTTGTCGTCTGCGCGGCGCTCGTCACATCCTGGCCCTTGCTCGAACATCCTGTCGAGCATCTGGGCCTGATCGCCATCATGGTTTGCATCATCGGTCGGGCTTGGTGTTCCCTTTACATCGGTGGCCGCAAGAAACAGGAGATCATATCCGCAGGACCGTATTCGGTCAGCCGCAATCCGCTGTACGTCTTCAGCTTCATCGGCGCGTTTGGCATCGGCGCCCAGTCCGGCAGCCTTAGCGTCGGTTTGGTCTTCGGATTAGCCTGCTGGGTGGTGTTTCGCATCGTGGTCGGCCGCGAAGAACGCTTCCTCTCCGACGCCTTTGGACACGACTACCAAGCTTACCGTGAGCGCACCCCTCGGTTCCTGCCCAAGCTCTCCCTATGGCGCGACGAGGCGGAAATCATGATCCGGCCGGTATTCTTCGTCCGCACGGTGCGCGACGGCTTCGTCTTTCTCCTAGCGCTTCCGCTTTTCGAAGCGATTGAGCAGCTCCAGCGGCTCGGGGGCTTTAATGCCGTCGTGCCCGTGCCCTGAGGTCGGGAGAACCGGGATGACCACCTGCGAGCGGATCGCGCTGGAACCCGCTGGCCCGGCGCGCCTTCGCCCGTGTCGCTATCCCGCCCCCTCGATCGCGGCGGTCGCCGCAAGCAGCCGCGATTCCCAACCCGCAACGGGACCCTATTTATGACCAGCACAACACTGCCGGACCATCTCCACACCAAGTCCGAGGAGCACGATCACGGTGGCGTTCTAGGCTCCAATACGGAGCTGATCTTCGCCCTGACAAGTGGCCTTGCTCTGGGCCTTGGATTCGCCCTCGAGAAACTCGCAACGGGCCTTCCCGCTTGGATTCCCCTCGCCCTCTTCCTGATCGCCTACATCTTCGGCGGCTTTTTTACGGTGCGAGAAGCGTTCGAGAACCTCCGCCAGAAGCGCTTCGAGATCGATACCTTGATGCTCGTCGCAGCCGCAGGTGCGGCGGCGCTCGGGGCCTGGGCCGAAGGCGCTCTCCTGCTGTTTCTGTTCAGCATCGGCCACGCGCTCGAACACTACGCCATGGGCCGCGCCAAACGCGCGATCGAGGCCCTGGCCGAGCTTGCCCCCCGGACAGCCCATGTGCGACGCGACGGGCAGGTCGTCGAATTGCCTGTCGAAGATTTGGTCGTCGGCGACACCGTGGTGGTGCGTCCAAACGAACGACTGCCCGCTGATGGCTTTGTCGTGGTCGGCACCACAAGCATCAACCAAGCCCCCGTGACCGGCGAAAGCATGCCTGTCGACAAGCAGCCCGTCGCGGATCCCGAGGCGGCGCGGGCGAGACCGGCCCAGGTCGGATCGCCGTCTCTCGTCTTCGCGGGCACCATCAATGGCTCAGGCGCCATCGAGATTGAGACGACCCGCACATCGAGCGACACCACCCTGGCCAAGGTGGTTCGGATGGTGAGTGAGGCCGAGACGCAGAAGTCGCCGACCCAGCGCTTCACGGACAGGTTCGAACGCATCTTCGTGCCTGTGGTGCTGGCGCTCGCCTTTGTCCTGCTGTTCGCCTGGGTCGTCGTCGATGAGCCGTTCCGCGACAGCTTCTATCGCGCCATGGCCGTGCTGGTCGCCGCGAGTCCTTGCGCGCTCGCCATCGCCACCCCGAGCGCCGTCCTCTCGGGCGTCGCCCGTGCGGCGCGCGCCGGTGTCCTGATCAAGGGCGGCGCGCCGTTGGAGAACCTCGGCTCGCTCAACGCCATCGCCTTCGACAAGACCGGCACCCTGACCGAGGGACGGCCGCGGATCACCGACGTCATGACGGTGCGCGGGACGAAGGAGGGCGATCTTCTGGCGGTCGCTGTGGCGGTCGAACGGCTCAGCGACCACCCGTTGGCGGAGGCCATCGCGCGCGACGGTGGCGCACGCTTGCGCGATACGATCATCCCGGCCGCGATCGACCTCAAGAGCCTGACGGGCAAGGGCGTGACCGCCCAGCTGCACGGCGAGACGATCTGGATAGGGAAGCCGGAGATGTTCGGCGTCGACGGCGTAGCGCCGCTCGGCGACGAAACAACCTCTGTCGTCGCTCAGTTGCGACTGCAGGGGCGAACCCTGATGGTGGTGCGACGCGGCACGCGCGATCTCGGTGTCATTGGGCTTCTTGATACGCCTCGCCCAGCAGCGCGGCCGACGCTGACCGCTCTTCGCGCCCTCGGCATCGGGCGAATGATCATGATCTCGGGCGATCACCAGAAGGCCGCACAGGCGATCGCCGGACAGGTCGGCCTGACAGAGGCTTGGGGCGACCTCATGCCCGAGGACAAGGTCGACGCCATCAAACGCCTTCGCGCTGACGGCAAGATTGCCATGGTCGGCGACGGGGTGAACGACGCCCCGGCCATGGCCACGGCGACCGTCGGTATCGCGATGGGCGCGGCTGGCTCCGATGTTGCGCTTGAGACCGCCGACGTCGCCTTGATGTCCGACGACCTGTCGCAGCTGCCCTTCACCGTCGGTCTCAGCCGACAGACGCGGCGCATCATTCTCCAGAATCTCTACGTCAGTCTCGGAATCGTCGCCTTCCTTGTGCCGGCGACGATCCTCGGCCTTGGCATCGGCCCTGCCGTGGCGCTCCACGAGGGGTCGACCCTGCTGGTGGTGTTCAACGCTCTGCGCCTGCTCGGCTACCGCGACCGAACGGCGCCCATCCTTCCCAGTGCAATCCCGGCCGCCCCCGTGGCCCCGCCGGCTCTCTCGAGGACATCGTCATGAAGCGTTTCGGATGGATTTCCGTCATCGCCGTCTTTCTCGCCCTGTCGGTCTTCGCCTTCGGGATGATCTCGCGGCAAACCCGCGAGGTCCCTGCGGCGCCGTCGGCGGCTGACTCTCGCCCGAGCGACACCGAGGCAAGCCACGCTGGCGAGACCACGGACAGCCCATCGACTCGCGCCTATCGCGAGGCCAGCGCGAAGATGCACCAGGCCATGAGCATCAACTACACGGGCGACGCCGACATCGACTTCCTGCGCGGAATGATCGCCCACCACGAGGGTGCGCTCGCAATGGCCAAGGTCGCCGTCGAGCATGGCGAAGCCCGCGACGTGCGTAATCTGGCCGATGAGATCATTGCGGCCCAGGAATCCGAAATTGTCCGGATGAGAATCCTTCTTGCGCGCCATGAGGACACGCCCGCGCCCAACGCAAGGCCCTGACGCATGGCCGGCAAACGCTTCACCGTGCGCGGCCGGAGCATTCGTTGGCGGGAAGGCCGCTATCGCCAACGAGGTAGGCGGCGGCTCCAGGCGCGCCCGCTGAAGCCACGGCCCGTGCTCGATACGCTCGTCGCCATCGGGGTCAGCCTGTTCGCAGGAGGCCTGGTCTTCTGCATGGCCCTTCTGCTGCTGGGCGCACACAAGGTGCCGCTGCATTTTGGTTACGGGGCCATTCTGGGCGGCGTGATCGGCTGCTCGTTTGTGTTTGGACCCCGCGATAGGCCCGGACTGATGGTCGTCGGAGGCTTGGTCGTCGTTTGGGTTTTGGGAACGGCCGTCCTCTACGCTTCGCGAGACCAGATCGTCCTGCGTCCACATGAGCACCGCAGCGCCGCCGCCAAGTCTGCGCCACGGAAGGCTGACTGAATGCCCGAAGCCGCGCTGACCGAGCCATCGCCTCGCCCCGTCCGGATCGCGCGCGGCGGCTGGCTGGACGCGCTGCGTTTTATCGTAGGGGCGCTGATCATCCTCTACCATTTCCGCGAGGCCGCGCCTGTGCCTCTCGGACAATTGCATCCAGTCTTCGAGCGCGGCTATCTGCTCACCGACTTCTTCATCATCGACTCCGGCTATGTCCTGGCCCGCATCTACGGTGATCGCCTCGCGTCCGGACAGGCCTCGCTGCGCGCCTATGCGCGCCAGCGCCTGCTGCGGGTCATTCCGGCCCACCTGGCGGTCAGCCTCGTCCTGGTGCTGCTCGTCGGCGGCGCCGCCCTGGCCGGGATCGCGCCCAGCAATCCGCGCTGGTTCGACTGGTCGCAACTGCCCGCGCAGGTGCTACTGGTCCAGGCCTATGGCGTGCCGGGCGGGCAGGGGTGGAACGCCCCGACCTGGACCCTCTCGGCCCTGATCGGCTGCTATCTCCTGCTGCCCTGGATCTGCCGCGCCCTGTGGCGCTGGCCGCCGGTCGCAATGGTGATCGGCGCGACGCTCCTCGTCGTCGCCGCCGATATCGCCGCCTCGCTGTGGCTCGGCGATCCGATCTACCGCCTGCCGATGCGCTACGGCATCCTGCGCGCCCTGCCGCTCTTCCTGCTCGGAGTCGCGGCGGCCTTCTACGGTTCGCGGGTCTGTGTCGCGCCGCACCGGGCCAGGGCGATCGGCCTCGCCGCCGCCTTCGCGCTCGTGGGGCTGCAGGCCTTCGGCGCCTTCAGCCTGGTGTCGCTCGGCCTGATGACCGTGATCATCTGGGCCGCCGGCGCCGTGCCGGTGCGCAGTCCTTCACGGCTGATCGAGCATCTGGCCCTAATGTCGTTCTCGATGTTCCTCACGAATGAGGTGAGCCGCATCGTCTGGTTCGGCCTGCTCGACGCCCTTGGACAGGAGGCGTGGTCGTCCGGCGTTCGCTGGGTCCTGTGGGCGATCGGCTTGGTCGGGGCGTTCGTGGCCGCCGCCGTGTTTCGCTACGGCTTCGACCGACCGGTCCAGACCTGGCTTAGTCCGTCCCGACGGGGGGGGGCGACCCGAATGTCGGCCGCCGCCACCAAACAGGCCATGGAATGGGCCGCGGGCCCCGGCGTCGCCGCGGCCGGGCGCCCGGGCCAGGCCGTCATCGACCCGCCGCGGGCTTGATCAGGGGCGCGGCTCAATGCTTGCGGGCCCGGACCCCGCGGCCGCCTCCGGCTCCGTCTGGAGGACCGGATCCCGGGCGGCGCCGGGGCGCGGCGGGCGGCAAGCCGAACACAGACCCTGGCCTTCGAGCGTGATCCGTTCGATCTCGTAGCCCGCCGCTGTCGCGGCCGCGTTCAGCGCAGCCAGGTCGGGCGCGGGAACCTCGCGACAGAAGCCGCAACAGTCGCACAGAAGAAAAACCGCAGGCGAACCGAGGCGTTCGGGATCGCAGGCCACATAGGCCTTAAGGCTGGAAAGACGATGAACCAGACCGCGGGTCTCGAGGAACTGCAGCGCCCGATAGACGGTCGCCGGC
>NZ_JAHFPF010000094.1 GCF_023259385.1 Brevundimonas sp.
GCGGCCGAGCGCGTGGCTCTGCTGCGGCTCGGCGTGGTGGTCATCCTGGCCCTGCCCCTGCTGACGACCGTCGTTCCGGCTCTGCGGATCCAGGCCCCCGCCCTCGCTCGCCTCGAGCCCGCACCGGCCGCCGCTCCCGCCGTCGCCCCAGCGCCTGCCCCTCTCCCTTCCATCGCCACCGCCGCTCCGCCCCGCCCCGCCGCCGCGGTCGCGCCGGCACGCGCCGCGCCTCCGCACCGCATCACCCCGCTCGCCATGCTCGGCGCCGTCTGGGCGGCAGGTGTCGGCGTCCTGCTGCTGCGCCTGCTGGGCGGGGTGGCCGCGCTGACCCTGTGGACCCGCCGCGCCGATCCGGTGAACGATCCGGCCTGGCGCGCGGCGCTGGACCGCGCCGTCGCCGGCGGCCGGCGTCCGCGCCTCAAGGTCTCGTCGCGCATCGCTTCGCCGCTGAGCTGGAGCTGGCCGCGCGGCGTCATCCTGATCGATGAAGAAACGCTGTCGCGACCTGAGCGCGCCGACGCCGTGCTGACGCACGAAATGGGCCATATCCGCCATTACGACTGGCTGTTCCTGATGCTGTCGCACGCCGTCGTCGCCGTGCAGTGGTTCAACCCCTTCGTCTGGCTCCTTCAGAAGGAACTGGCGCGCCAGTCCGAGCACGCCGCCGACGCCTGGGCCGTGCGCCGCATCGGCCGGACCGATTACGCGGGCGCCCTGGTCGCCATGGCCCGGAGCGCCCGCCCGCACGCCGCGCTGGGCATGGCGGGACCGACCGCCAGCGACCTGGCGCGCCGGGTCGCCGCCATCCTGGATGCGTCTCGCGGCAAGGGCCGCCCGTGGTCGACCGCCGTGGCCGCTATCGCCTTTATCGGCATGGCCGGTCCGTTGGCGGCGCTGGAGTGGACGCCCGAAGCCCTGCCCGCGCCCCTGCGTCCCGCCGCCGCTCCGACGTCTGGCCCCGCCGCTTCCGCCGCTCCCACCACCGCCGCGGCCGTCGTCGCCCTGCTGCCCCAGGGCCTCACGGCTCCTTCCGACGCGAGCCCGGCGACGCCCCTGACCCCGGACGCCCTCGCCGTCCTGATCCGCCAGCGTGATCGCGGGCTGGAGATGTTCGAGGCCGGCGCTCGCACCCTGGAGGCCGGCGCGGACCAGATTAGCCGGCGGGTTCATCTGGTCCCCGAGCCGGAGGAACGCGCCGAAATGCTCGAGGAGGCCAACGCGCTGAGGGCGGAAGCCGCGAGTTTGCGCGCCCAGGCCCGCGATCTGGCCGCCCGCGATCCCGCCACCCTGAAACCCATGTCGGAGGAGGAGGAGCGTGAGATGGCCGCCGAGCTGCAGGGCCTGCTCGCCCTGCCGGCGCAGATGGGAATGGACCTGCCGGTGAACGCCAATATCCCCGTGGGTGTAGAGGCCGGCGCCGCCCTGCCTCTTCCCGTCCCGCTCGTGATGCCCGCCGCTCCGCCGCAGGCCCGCGAGGGACTCGCCGCCGGCCTGCGCGAGGGGGCCGGACGAACGCGCGACCAGGCCGCCCGGATGGACGCGGAAGCCGCACGGATCGAGCTGGATCGGTCCCAGCCGCAGGAGGCGGCCGATCACGCCGTTAACCTTCGAAACGACGCCTCCGCCCTCCGCCAGCAGGCCGACGATCTTGAACGGCAGGCCGCCGACGTGATGTCCGACTGACCTGATCCCCGCTCCCTGATCCCCTTCGTCCGCGCCGCTTCCACGGCGTCACGCCACCTCCTTGCCTGACGGCAGGATCTTCCCCCCAAACCGGAGATACCCGATGCGACCCCTCGCCATCGTTTGCGGACTGCTGCTCGCCGCCTGCCCCGCCACCGCCGCCCTGGCCCACGACGACGCGACCGCCCCGCAGGCCCGCTTCGTCTACGGTGACCTGAACCTGCGCCGACCGGCGGATCAGGACGAACTGGTCGGTCGCGTCGCCCGCGCCGCCGCCGACTATTGCCGCGACCACGCCGAGGTGGTCACGCCCCACCACCGGCGTGCGAATGCGCGGTACTGTCCGGCCACCATGCGGGTGCAGCTGATGTGGGCCATGTCCCCGTCCGTCCGCCAGGCCTATGACGCAGGCTGGCGGCGGCGGCCCTGAGCGCCGGGGCGTTCCTCTTTTAGAACTTCCGCTTGCCGGAGACCGTCTCGAAGAACATCCGCCAGTCGCCCATCAGGCTCCACAGCGGATATGTGAAGGTCGCCGGCCGGTTCTTCTCGAAGAAGAAATGGCCCACCCAGGCGAAGCCGTAGCCGACCACCGGCATCAGCAGCAGCCACCATGGGTTCAGCGTCGCCACCGAAAACACCATTATCCCCAGCACCAGGGCGCTGCCCACGATGTGGATCCGCCGGCACGTCCGGTTGGAGTGCTCGTGGATGTAGTGGGGATAGAACTGGCTGAACGACTGGTAGCGTTCGCCGGGGGCGGGCTGGCTGGTCATGGGGGCGAAGGTTCCGCCCGGAACGCCGTGGGGTCAAGCGCCGCCCGTTCACCATCCCTGTCAGCCGCCGGGTAAGGCCTTGCCCCTCATGATGGCGGCCTCGACAGGAGCATCTCCATGCAGGCCTTCGCCATCGCCGCCTCGGGCGTCGCCGACGCCACGGCCCGCTTCGCCGCCAGCGCGGAACGCACCGCCCGCGCGCCTTTGGACGATCTGGCTGGCGAAAGCGTCGAGCGCATCGAGGCCGAAATCGCGCTGAAGGCCAATGTCGCCGTACTGAAGACCGCCGATGAGATGTACGGCGGGCTGCTGGACATTCTGGCCTAGACCTCGGCGGGCTCCGGCCCGAACAGCCGCCGGATCATCGGCCAGATGTTGGCCAGGGCCGAGAAGAAGCCGACCACGCTCGAAATCCACTGGAACGCCGTCCACACCCAGCCGAACAGGTCGCCGTCGCCGATGGCCTCGCTGATCGGGAACAGCAGCCGCGCCACCCCGATCTGGAAGGCGGCGTAGGCCTGCGAATATTCGATGGACCGGTCGGCGAAGAAGGCGATGGCCACCGCCGCCGACATCGGCGCCCACAGCAGCGGCAGGGCCAGCACAGCCGCCAGGACCAGCACCGCCAGCTTGGTCCCCAGGGTCTCGCGCGACAGCAGGCTGGCGATCACGCCCCCTCCGAGGCCCAGCGCCGCCCCGACCATCACCGCCGGCAGCACCAGGTCGGCCGCGTCGATCAGGTCCACGAACACCGCCGCCAGCCAGACACCCGCCCCCGCCAGCAGGAAGCCCCCCACCCACAAGGCGGCGTACTGTCCCAGACGGCGTTTCAGATGAGCCAGACTGACCATGGCGACGACTCCGCGAGGCGCCGAGCATGGCGCGACGAGGCGTCCAAGTCCACTTGCCGAACAGCGGTCTGAAGGTCAGACGCCGGCCTTGGGCGGCAGTTCGAAGAAGTCCGTAAATCGCTCGAACACCGCCGGATCCCCCTCCACGACCACCTCGCCCGAAGCCCGCAGGTCGTCCAGCGCCCGAAAGCCGTAGACCATCGCCGCCACGTCCGACGGCCGCGCGGTCAGCACGACCTGCGCCATCCCCGCCACGCCCCGTTCCGCGGTCAGCACGCCATCCGCAACCGTCACGACGAACTCTTCCGGGCCGAAGCGGAAGCCGATCGACAGGCAGACGTCGCCCGCCTTGTCGGCGTCGAACATCGTCTTCAGCGACAGCATCATGGAGACGGAGCTCAGCGGCAGGGTCGGGTCATGCATCGGCGACCGCGCCGCCCATTTGCCCAGCGCACCGACGATCGGCTCGGCCTCCCGGCCCCAGTCGGTCAACTCGTAGACCTGCACCGAGGCGGGCGGCGGCAGACGGCGCTTCACGAGCAGCCCGGCGGCCTCCAGCCCCTCCAGCCGCTGCGTCAGCACATTCGCGCTCAGCCCCGGCAGGCCGGCCTTCAGGTCTCCGAACCGCTTGGGGCCCAGCATCAGCTCGCGCATCACCAGCAGCGCCCAGCGCTCGCCGACCAGATCCAGCGCGTGCGCGGTCCCGCAGGCGTCCTCGTAACGCCGCGGCGCCTGCTTAGTTATCTTTTCTAACTTCATGCTTGCTTTTAATAACATTCCGAGTCAGGTTTCTCAAGCCGCAAGACGCCGGCGCAAGAACGAAGCGCCGCCCGCCGCGCTCAAAACCCCAGGAGAGAGACATGCCCTTCCTCGACATCACCGTCATCCCCGTGCCGACCGCCAAGAAGGACGCCTACCTCAAGCACTCCACAGTGATGTCGCCCCTCTTCCGCGAACAGGGCGCCCTGTCGGTCACCGAGACCTGGGGCGAGGACGTGCCCGACGGCAAGGTCACGGACTTCAAACGCGCCGTCGCCCTGCAGGACGGCGAAACCGTCGCTGTCGGCTGGATCACCTGGCCCGACAAGGCGACCCGCGACGCGGGCTGGGAAAAGCTCATGCAGGACGAGCGCATGATGGGCGGGGACGAGCCGCCGTTTGACGGCAAGCGCATGATCTTTGCCGGCTTCGACGTCATCGCGGAGAACTGAGACGCCCTGCGGTAGCGTCCCCTCGTGTCGTGAGGACGCTACCGTCGCCTACCGGCAGAACCGGGTGTCGGTCGCCTCAAGGTGGAGGTGGTCGGCGTGCACGGCGTTGTAGTCGGGGCTCAGCGTGGTGCCGAAGATGCGGCAGGCGTCGTCGCGGATGCGGCGAAGGAAGCGCTGCTCGGCCTCGTCGCCGCCGAACCAGCGATCCTTGACGCTGATCCGCCGACCGTCGCGCAACCGCACCCCCGCGAAATCCAGCGCCGCCGCCTGCGAATGGGCGCTGATCCGGGTGCTGACGCCGCCGTTGTTCACATTGCGACAGGCGTAGGCGCCCATGTGGTCGACCTGGACCACGTCCGAGCCCAGGATCTCGCGCGCCGCCGGCTCGAGCGACTGCCGCCGCCAGACGCTGAGCGCCAAGGCGGTGCGGCAGGTCATCTCCACGTCGCCGGGCGCCATGCGGGCCACCGTGCCCATGTCGGGCCCCAGCACGCCGCCTGACACCAGTCCGCAGCCCTGCGGATCGCCCCGGTCGGGCACGGGGCGGAACGTCACTCGCGCCGCCGTCAGCTGGGCAATGCACTGGCTCAGCTCGGCGCTTTCCCGGATCACCGCCGCGCGGGAGCCGGCGTCGATGGACTGATCGACCAGATTGCCCACCAGCGGCGCCTCGGTGCGCGAGGGCGCGGTCGGATAGCGTGTCGGCGCGGGCCGGCGCTCGGGCAGCATGGGGCTGCAACTGGCCAGCAGGAGCACGCCGGACAGAGCGCTCGCGAGGGAACGGAGGGGAAGGCGCATTCGTCGAACGCTAGGGTGATTTGCGCCCTGCGCGGATCACGAGATCACGAGCACAAAGAGAAAGGGCGGCCCCGTCGGAGCCGCCCTCGTTTCCGTCTCAGCTGTCCAGGAAGGACCGCAGCTTCCGCGACCGGCTCGGGTGCTTCAGCTTGCGCAGCGCCTTGGCCTCGATCTGGCGGATCCGCTCGCGGGTCACGCTGAACTGCTGGCCGACCTCTTCCAGAGTGTGGTCGGTGTTCATGCCGATGCCGAAGCGCATCCGCAGGACGCGTTCCTCACGCGGGGTCAGCGAGGCCAGGACACGGGTCGTGGTTTCGCGCAGGTTCGACTGGATGGCGGCGTCGATCGGCAGGACGGCGTTCTTGTCCTCGATGAAGTCGCCCAGGTGCGAGTCTTCCTCGTCGCCGATGGGGGTCTCCAGCGAGATCGGCTCCTTGGCGATCTTCAGGACCTTGCGGACCTTCTCCAGCGGCATGGCCAGCTTTTCGGCCAGTTCTTCCGGGGTCGGCTCGCGGCCGATCTCGTGCAGCATCTGGCGGCTGGTGCGGACGATCTTGTTGATCGTCTCGATCATGTGCACCGGGATGCGGATGGTCCGCGCCTGGTCGGCGATCGAGCGGGTGATCGCCTGACGGATCCACCAGGTGGCGTAGGTCGAGAACTTGTAGCCGCGGCGGTACTCGAACTTGTCGACCGCCTTCATCAGGCCGATGTTGCCCTCCTGGATCAGGTCCAGGAACTGCAGGCCGCGGTTGGTGTACTTCTTGGCGATGGAGATCACGAGGCGCAGGTTGGCCTCGACCATTTCCTTCTTGGCCTGACGGGCTTCGCGTTCGCCCTTCTGGACCGTCTGGACGATGCGGCGGTAGTCGTCGATCGGCAGGCCGGCCTCGGTCGCCACGGCGGCGACGTCGGCGCGGATCTGGGCGATCTGGCCGGATTCATTGTCGCTGAACTTCGTCCAGCGGACGCCCATTTCCTTGACGTTCTCGGCCCAGTTCGGATCCAGCTCCTTGGTGAAGTAGGCCTTCAGGAACTCGGGACGCGAGATGCCGTAGCTGTCGGCCAGGCGCAGCAGGCGGCCTTCCAGCCCCATCAGCCGCTTGTTGATCGCGTACAGCTGCTCAACCAGCGCCTCGATGCGGTTGTTGTTCAGCTTCATCGTCTTCAGGCGGCCCGAGATGGTCGCCGTCAGGGTGTCGTACGCCTTCTGGTCCTTGGCCGTCAGGATTTCGCCCTTCAGTCGGGCCTCGACCAGCTTGTCCTGCAGCTTGCGGAAGCCGCCGAAGTCCGACGCGATGGCGTCCAGCACTTCCATGACGCCGTCGCGCAGCTCGGCTTCCAGCGCCGAGATCGACATGCCGCCGCCGTCGTCGAAATCCTCGTCGTCGTCGTCAGACTCGGGTTTCTCTTCCCCTTCGGCCTTTTCCTCGACCTCTTCCTCAACGGCCTCGCCAGCCGGCGGCTGGTTGTGCGGCAGGGACGAGGGATTCAGCACGCCGTAGGTGGCGTCCAGGTCGATGACCTCGCGCAGCAGGATGCGGTTGTTCGCCAGTTCGTCGCGCCACACCATGATGGCCTCGAACGTCAGGGCGCTTTCGCACAGACCCGAGATCATGGCGTCGCGGCCGGCCTCGATCCGCTTGGCGATGGCGATTTCGCCCTCGCGGCTCAGCAGTTCGACCGAACCCATCTCGCGCAGATACATGCGCACGGGGTCGTCGGTGCGGTCATAGGCGGCCTTGGCCGGCGTCTCGGCGACGTTCGTCTCGGCGCGCTCGGCGACTTCGCCGCCCTCGCCTTCCTTCTGCTCGGCGTCTTCCTCAGCCTCGACGACGTTCACGCCCATCTCGCTGAGCATGGCCAGGGTGTCCTCGATCGCGTCGGGGGTCACCTCTTCGGACGGGAGGACCTTGTTCAGCTCCTCCATCGTCACATAGCCCTTGGCCTTGGCTTGCTTGATGAATTTCTTGACGCCGGCGTCGGTAAGGTCGAGCAGCGGGCCGTCGCTCTGAACTTCGGCTTCCTGCGTCTCGGTCTGGGCGCTCATTCAGTCTCTTCTCCGCGGGGAGGGCTGATCAGGCCCGCCGCCAATACAACGTGTAGCGAGGTCGTTTGGTTACGAACTCGCGCTGTCTTCCCAAATTTCTCCAGTCTTGATCGCACGACGCAGCGCATCCCGCTCGGCCTTCAGCCGGCGAAACGCCTCGTCCTGCCCCGGCACGCTACGCGCCGAAGACAGGGCGTCTTCCAAGGCGGCGACACGGGTTAACGCGTCGAACGCCTGCGACCATCGGATCCTCGTCTCGCCGAGGGGCTTGTCTGCAGCCAGGAAAGGCGCGCCGGACTTTGCCGCCGCCTTCTCGACCTCACGCATTAAGACGTCATGACCCGATTGCGCCAGATGGCGACGGAGCGCCGCAGAGTCAAGGTCCTGACCCGAGAAGCGCAACCGGACCATCTCCTGCGCCAGTCCATCCAGCGACGGATCGCCGAAACCGTGGGAGGCGATCGCCTCCAGATGGTCGTCCATCCGTTCGGGGTCGTCGATGGCGCCGTGGGCCAGGGCGGCGGCCACCGGCTCGATGGCGCGGCTCAGCGACTGCATGGCCTGAGCGCCCTCCACCGTCTGGCCCAGCTTGGGCGGCGGGCCGCCGAAACGGCCCTTTCCGTAGCCCCCCTGCCCGTAGCCCTGCCCGCCCTGCTGGCCCTGCGGCGGGCGGCGCGAGGGGAAGGCGGCGTCGAACCGCTCGAACATGTCCCGGCGGTACTGTTCGGCCAGATCCTTGTCCTGGATGGCCGACGCCTGCTGGCGCAGCCGGCCCTTGAAGCCCGCGCGGCGCTCAGGCGAGTCCAGCGGCTCGGCCTCGGCCTCCTTCTGGAAAAGCACTTCGGCGAACGGTTTGGTCATCGCCAGCGCCTGCCGCAGGGCCGGGGCGCCGCGATCGCGCAGGATGTCGTCCGGATCCTGGCCGCCTTCCAGCAAGGCGAAGCGGAACGAACGGCCCGGCTTCAGCTGCGGCAGGGCCCGGTCGATGGCGCGGTAGGCGGCCCGCCGCCCCGCCGCGTCGCCGTCGAAGCACAGCACCGGCTCGGCCGACACGCGCCACAGCCGCTCCATCTGCTCCTCGGTCAGGGCCGTGCCCATCGGCGCCACCGCCGGTATGCCCGCGCGCTGGCAGGCGATGACGTCCATATAGCCTTCGACGACGACGATGCCCTGCTCGCCCCGGGACTCGGCGCCCAGGATGCGGCGCGCCTCAGGCAGGCCGTACAGGGTCGCGCCCTTGTGGAAGAGCGGGCTCTCGGGACCGTTCAGATATTTGGCCCGGTCGTCCGGGTTCATCGCGCGCCCGCCGAAGCTGACGATCCGTCCCCGGGCGTCGAGGATGGGGAACATCAGCCGGTCGCGGAACCGGTCGTAGGGCTGGCCGCCGCCCTCGGGCGAGATCAGCATCCCGGCCTCGACCAGATCGCCCGGCTTGGCGCCGCGCTGGACCAGGGCCTGCTTCAGCCCCTCGCGGTCGTTCGGCGCATAGCCGAGGCCGAAGCGCTCCCACTGGTCCTCGGGCAGGCCGCGTTTCTCCAGATATTCGCGCGCCGCCTTGCCCGTCGATCGGCGCAGATTGGCCGCGAACCATTTCTGGGCCAGGTCCATCCAGTCGTTCAGCCCCTGCCGCTTCTGCTCGCGCTCCTGCGCCTGCGGGTCCTCGGCGGGCAGCTGCATCCCGGCCTCCGCCGCCAGCCGCTGCACGGCCTCGACGAAGCTGAGCCGCTCGGTCTCCTGCAGGAAGCTGATGACGTCGCCGTGCTTGCCGGAGCTGAAGTCGTGGAAGAAGCCCTTGTCGTCATTGACGAAGAAGGACGGCGACTTCTCCTTCGAGAAGGGCGACAGGCCGACGTATTCGCGTCCCTGACGCTTGAGTTTCACCGACCGTCCGATGATGTCGGACGGGCGAAGGCGGGCCTTCAGTTCCTCGATGAAGCGTTCGTCAAAGCGCACGGTCGCCTTATAGCGCGCGACTCAGCCAAACGGGGCGATTTACCTTTCGTTAACCAAGAAGGCAAAATGGCGACGCTAAGAGGCTGATTCAAAGCACAATTTTCGGGAACAATCCACAGGCCTTGTGGATTAACCACGCAACCGTCCCAGAAACGGGACGGGACCTGACGGTTTCGCAGCGGACGCTGCGGGGCCGCCCGGATTGAAAGCCGCCCATGTTCATAGCCATCGCCCGCCCGGCGGTGGAGCCCGAAGGCCCCGACGCCGTCGCCGTCCCCGGTTCCCCCGCCATCCCCTCCGCCTCGCCGCGCGCCCTGCATGCCCGATTGCTGCAGAACGCCGCGCTCCGGCGGATGCGCGGGCTCGAGAGACGCCGGAACAACCGTCCCGAGGACGCCGACTACTGGCTGCACGCCGCACCGGTCGCCGTACGCAAGGCCTGCGCTCTGCGGGAAGCCGCCGGCTTCCTCCCCCTGCCCTGACCTGCGGCGTCGCGTCTCGCCTCGCTGCCAGGGCTAGGCGCCGTCGCCGCCCCGGTGTTCTCTCCGGCAACGCTGAGGGGGAACCAGCCATGAAGACCGTCATCGCCGCCGTCGCCGCCGTCCTGATCGCCACGCCTGTCGCCGCCCAGGACATCGCGGGGCCTGTCGCCGCCGCCGTCGACCAGTTCGGCCAGAGCATGGCGGAGTCTATGGCCGGCGGGCCGGGCGTCTTCGTCACCGCCCAGGGTCGCGCGCCCCTGCCGGACGCCGGCGCCCTGCCGATGACCCTGACCATCAAGGGCGAGGGCAAGACCGCCGCCGAAGCCGTCGCCGACCGCAACGCCCAGCTGGACCGGGTCCGCTCGGCCGCCAACAATTTCGACGTCGCCATCGAGGTCGGGACCACGACCTATTCCATCTCCGAGGGGACCGATTGGACCGAGGCCTCCGCCTACGCCGGGGCCATGGACGCCGCCGCCGTGGCCGAGGCCGCCGCCGAAGCGGCTGTCGCTGTGGACGCCGCGGGCGACGCGGCTGAAGAGGCGCCCCCTGCCCGCACCGTCACCGCCTCGGTCCAGGTCAAGATCGTCCGCCCCAACGAAACCCGCCTGCCCGCCTTCGTCGACGCGCTGGTGGACGCCGGGGTGACCGATCTGGACGACAGCCTAAACGGCATGAACCTGGGCCAGATGCAGCCCTTCCTGTCGCTGATGGGGCTGGATACGGCCCGTGACCCGGGCGAGGCCGTGTGGAACGCCGCCACCGCCGATGCCATCATTCGCGCCCGCTACGTCTCGGTGCTGCTTCGCTCGCACGACGGCGAGGACGCCCTGGTCAGCGTCGCCGTTCGGTTCGGACTGGAGTGACGAAACTCTCCCTCGCCCTCGTGGGGAGGGATGTCGGCGCGTCAGCGACGACAGGGTGGGGTTCGTATCCGAGCGCTCGGTTCCCCACCCGTCCCGCTGCGCGGTCCACCCTCCCCAGGAGGGGAGGGAGATCCCCTCCTACGCTTTCATCGAATCCGCGAAGCGCTGGAACAGATAGAGGCTGTCGGTCGGTCCCGGCGAGGCTTCCGGGTGGTGCTGGACGCTGAACACCGGACGGTTCTTCAGGGCGATGCCGCAGTTGGTGCCGTCGAACAGGCTGACGTGGGTCTCTTCGACCGCCTCCGGCAGGCTGTCGCGGTCGACGGTGAAGCCGTGGTTCATCGACACGATCTCGACCTTGCCGGTCGTCAGATCCTTCACCGGATGGTTTGCGCCGTGGTGGCCTTGATCCATCTTCACCGTCTTGGCGCCCAGCGCCAGCGCCAGCATCTGGTGGCCCAGGCAGATGCCGAACACCGGCTTGCCGCTGTCGACCAGCTTCTTGATCTCCGGCACCGCATACACGCCGGTCGCGGCCGGATCGCCCGGACCGTTCGACAGAACGACGCCGTCCGGATTGCGGGCCAGGACCTCTTCCGCCGTCGTCGTGGCCGGGACCACGGTGATCTTCGCGCCCGTCGAGGCCAGCGCCCGCAGGATGTTGCGCTTCACGCCGTAGTCGACGACCACCACCGTCTTGTCGGCGGCGTCGACCCGCGGATGGCCTTCCGGCCATTCCCACAGCCCCTCGTCCCACTCGAACGCCTGCAGGGTCGAGGCGGGTTTGGCCAAGTCCAGGCCGACCAGGCCGGTCCAGGCCTTGGCCTCGGCGACCAGGGCGTCGAGATCGAAGTTTCCGTCCGGATCGTGGGCGATCACGGCATGCGGCGCGCCGGTGTCGCGGATGCGGGCGGTCAGGGCGCGGGTGTCGACGCCGGCCAGGCCGACGACTCCGCGGCGCTTCATCCAGCCGTCGAAATCGCTTTCGGCGCGGTAGTTGGCCGGATCCGTCGGGACGTCGCGGAAGATCGCGCCCTTGGCCGAGGTGTCCGAACCGCCGCCGATCTGTTCGATGTCCTCGACGTTCACCCCGACGTTGCCGACGTGGGGGAAGGTGAAGGCCAGGATCGGGCTCATGTAGGACGGGTCGGTCAGGATTTCCTGATAGCTGGTCATGGCGGTGTTGAAGACCACCTCGCCCAGCGCCGAGCCGGTCGCGCCGCAGCCGACGCCTTGGAAGATCGTGCCGTCAGCCAGCGCCAGAA
>NZ_JAHFPF010000095.1 GCF_023259385.1 Brevundimonas sp.
CGGCGTGATCTCTCCGCCGCCGGAGACCAGCGTGTCCGACACGATCTGGACCGGTATGGCGTTGTTGACCGGCAGGCGCGGCGGGGTCGGCGCGAACAGCACCATCCACACCAGGCCGGCGCCGATCAGGGCGTGCACCGCCAACGCGCCGACCAGAGCTACTCCGGGCCGCTCCACGCCGTCAGCCCTCCCCGGGCGTCGCGGCGGTGTCGGTGATCAGGTTCAGCTTGGTGAAACCTTCCGACGACAGGCGGGCCATGACGCGGGCCACCGCCTGATAGGGAGCCCGGCCGTCGGCGCGGATGAAGATCGGCTTCTCGCGGGCGTCCGCGCCGCCTTCCTCAGCGACACGCGCGAGCAGCTGATCCCAGCGCACCTCGCCGTCGCCGACGAAGATCTCGCCGTTCTCCTTGATCGAGACCGTCACCGGCTGGCTTTCGGTATCGACGGCGCTGGCTTCGGTCTTGGGCAGCTCCACCTCGACGCCTGTCGTCAGGAGGGGCGCCGAGATCATGAAGATGATCAGCAGCACCAGCATGACGTCCACCAGCGGGGTCACGTTGATCTCGCTCAGCGGACGCTTGCGCGCCCGGCGGCGGCCGCGGACATGGCCGCCTCCGCCTGCTCCACCCAGGGCCATGGCTCAGGCCTCCCGGCGCGGTTCGGACGAGGGCGCGCCCAGGCGGCGGGCCACGGCGGCCTGCAGGTCGTCGGCGAAGCTCTCCAGACGGCCGGTGAACTTGCCCGCGTCGATCGAGAATTTGTTGTAGGCGATATAGGCCGGGATGGCCGCGAACAGGCCGATGGCGGTGGCGAACAGCGCCTCCGAGATGGCCGGGGCTACCGTCGTCAGATTGGTGTTGCCCGCCGAGGCGATGGCGCCGAAGGCGTTCATGATGCCCCAGACCGTGCCGAACAGGCCGATGAAGGGCGAGGAGGTGGCGACCACCGACAGGACGCCGAGACCGTTCTCGACCCGTTGACCCTCACGGGCGATCAGGCTGTCCAGCGCGCGGTCGATACGGGCCATCAGCAGATTGCCCTGCCCCTCGGTCAGCGGGCCGCGCGTGCGGGCCTCGCGCCAGTCCGACAGGGCGATCACCAGCATGCGCGGCAGGGGATGCGAAGGGTTCGGACCGGCCTGCGCCGCGATCTCTTCCAGCGACCGGCCAGAGCCGACCGCGTCCTCGAAGGCGTTGGCCTGACCGTTCAGGCCGGCGAAGCGGATCGCCTTGTCGATGATCACCGCCCACGACCAGACCGAGGCGAGCGCCAGACCGACCATGATGGCCTTCACGACGAGGTCGGCCCGCAGGAACAGGTCGACGGGATTCAGCATCGAGGGGTCTGCAGCGATGGTCATTCAGGCGTCCTTGCGTGTCCGTCCTGTGCAGCGGACGGGCGTGGCGGTTCTGTGGCGAGTCAGATGTCGTCAGCCGGGTTTAGTGTCCTGTAGCGGCACGGTCACGCTCGTGCACGTGACAGGTTCGCAATGCGGCGCCGCTCTCGCCTCAGGCTATTCCGGCGAGCGGGCGGCGTTCGGCTGAACGGCCACCGAGACGGGGGCCCCGACGCTGATGATCACGCCTTCGTGGCCTTCCTTGGCGATCGAATAGGTGGCGGCGTCGCGCAGCAGCTGGTTCTCGCAGGCCTGATCATTCGGACGGCCCAGGTCCTCGCAGCCGCGCTTGGCCGCGTCGGCCCAGCCGCGCACCCGACGGGTGGCCGCATCGGCCCGCTTGATCGCGGCCTCGTCCTCGGCGGCGGCCTGGGCGATCAGGGCCTGGCGAGCGCCCTGCTGGTACTGCAGCTCGGCCTGACCGGCCATCTTGCGCTCCCAGACCTTGTAGTAGGGGCAGCCGACCAGTCCGCCGCCCAGCAGCAGCACCGCCAGCAGGGTGAAGATGGCCAGCAGGGTCCAGGCCTGGCGGCCGGTCATCTCGGAGGTCTGGGCCATGTCAGGTCTTCCTTTCTTCGGCCAGCCAGGGGCGGACCTTTTCAACGAGTGTCTTGGTGGGACGGCGCGGGCGGCCGTCCATGTGGATGCAGACGACCTCGACCTCGGCGCGGCACAGGACGCTTTGGGTGGGGGCGTCATCGCCGCGCACGATCTCCTGCGCGATCAGCAGGCGGGGTCCCTTCACGGCCTCATACCAGGTGCGCACCACCAGCTCGTCGTCGATGCGCGCGGGCTTGAGGAAGGTCAGGTTCATCTTGGAGACCACGAAGGCCATGGGCTGGTCGCCGTCCAGCAGCTCCGCGTGGCCCACGCCCATCAGGCGCAGGCAGTCGGAACGCCCCCGCTCGAAATAGCGGACGTAGTTGGCGTGGTAGACCAGGCCGGTGAAGTCGGTGTCCTCGTAATAGACGCGCACCGGCAGGCGATGCTCACGCCCTTCGAAACGGCCGGCGGTGGGACGGTCGGTCATCGCACCAGCTCTTCGTGACGCTTGAGGAAGCCGGGGCAGAGGTCGCCCTGCAGCTGGTCGAACTCGACCTTCAGCGGATCGGTCTCCAGCATCAGGCGGTTGGGGCGCGAGATGAAGGCGACGATGTCATCGCCGTTGCGGATGTAGCCGCAGACCGCGCGGCGGCGGCCGGTCTCCGTATAGGTGACGCGCGCCTGACGGCCGACCAGCCGATGCACCTGGGCCTGGGCGCGCTGCTCGGGCGTCGGCTCGGGCGTTCCGAAGGCGTTGCGGCTGACCAGCCAGACCAGAAGCGCGCCGAGCAGGATGACGGCCACGCCGAGGACGGCGATCAGGCGTTCAACGCGGATTGTCCGTTTCGCCATGCGGCCTCCCTGCCCCGACCATGCCGGGGTTCGGCGCGCAGGTGAAGGCTATTTGCCCCCGAACAGGTCGCCCGCTTGGGGAACCTTGGGCGGTTCGGTCAGGCCGAGGTGGCTGTAGGCGCGCGCGCAGGCCATGCGGCCGCGGGGGGTGCGCTGGATGAAGCCCTGCTGCAGCAGATAGGGCTCGATCACGTCCTCGACCGCGTCTCGCGCCTCGGCGATGGCGGCGGCGAGGGTGTCCATGCCGACGGGGCCGCCGCCGTAGTTCTCGATCAGGGCCTTGAGGAAGCGACGGTCGTTGGCGTCCAGGCCGACCTCGTCGATCTCCAGCCGGGCCAGCGCGCGGGCGGCGGCCAGTCTGTCGATGGAGGTCGCGCCCTCGGCGGAGGCGAAGTCGCGCACCCGGCGCAGCAGGCGGCCCGCGACCCGGGGCGTGCCGCGCGAGCGCGACGCGATCTCCAGCGCCCCGTCCTCGGTGATCGCCGCGCCCATCTTGCGCGCCGTGCCCATGACCACGCGGGTGAGTTCCTGCGGAGTGTAGAACTCCAGCCGCATCGGGATGCCGAACCGGTCGCGCAGCGGCGTCGCCAGCAGGCCCGCGCGGGTTGTGGCGCCGACCAGGGTGAAGGGGGCCAGGTCGATACGCACGGAGCGGGCGGACGGCCCCTCGCCGATGATCAGGTCCAGCACATGGTCTTCCATGGCCGGGTAGAGGATTTCTTCGACCGTCGGGGCGAGACGGTGGATCTCGTCGATGAACAGCACGTCGCGCGGTTCGAGATTGGTCAGGATGGCGGCCAGGTCGCCGGCCTTGGCGAGTATGGGGCCGGAAGTAGCGCGGAAGCCGACGCCCAGCTCGCGCGCAACGATCTGCGCCAGCGTCGTCTTGCCCAGCCCCGGGGGGCCGAACAGCAGCACATGGTCCAGCGCCTCGTTGCGGGCGCGGGCGGCGTCGATGAAGACCTTCAGATTGCCCTTGGTCTGCTCCTGGCCGACGAACTCGGACAGGGTCTGGGGCCGCAGGGCGCGGTCATAGGCCTCGCCGGGGGCGGGCTCGGCGGAGATGATGCGGTCGTCGGTCAACGCCCCAGCTCCTGCAGGGCGGCGCGGATGACGGCGGACAGGTCGGCGTCCTCACCCAGACGGATCAGGGCCTGATCCACGGCGCGGCGGGCGTTGACCTCGGCCACGCCCAGCCCGAGCAGGGCCGAGACGGCTTCGCCGGTCAGGCTGGGGGTCGGAGCCGCGATCTCGGCGTGGACGCCGGGCGCGGAGGGCGTGAAGGAGGTGTCGCCCAGCGGCTTGCCCTTCAATTCCGTGACGATGCGCAGGGCCAGCTTGGGACCGACGCCGTTGGCGCGGGCCACCGCCGCCTTGTCCTCGCGCGCCACCGCGGCGGCCAGTTCGCCGGGCGGCAGGACATCCAGCACGCTGAGCGCCGCCTTGGGGCCGACGCCCTGGATGCCGGTCAGGGTGGTGAAGGCGCGCCGGTCGTCGCGGGTCAGGAAGCCGTACAGGCGTGGGCCGTTCTCGGCGGACCAGTTCGATTCGATGTGCAGGGTCGCCTCGTCGCCGGGCGCGGGCAGGCGCTGCAGGGTGCGGGCCCCGCAGGCGACGACATAGCCGACCCCGGCGCAGTCGATCAGGCAGTGATCCTGCTCGACCTCGGCCAGCACGCCGCGAAGACGTCCGATCATGCCGCGCCTCGCAGGGCGGTCAGAAGCGCGCGCTTGCGCAGCTGGGCGTGGGTGATGGCGACGGCCAGGGCGTCGGCGGCGTCCGCCTTCACGTCGCCGGCCGAGGGCAGCAGCCGCTTCACCATGAAGGCGATCTGGCCCTTGTCGGCGTGGCCGGCGCCGACCACCGCCTTCTTGATCAGGTTGGGCGAATATTCCGCGACCGGCAGGCCGCATTTCGCGGGGGCCAGCATGACGGCGGCGCGGGCATGGCCCAGCTTCAGCGTCGAGGACGGGTTCATGTTGACGAACACCTCCTCCACCGCCGCCTCGTCACAGGCGTATTCGGTGCAGATCGCGCTCAGGGCGTCGAGCAGGTGCAGCAGCCGCTCGCTAAACGGGGCGGACTCGGGCGGGGTCACGACGCCGTGCGCGATCCAGCGCAGCCGCGAGCCTTCGGAGGCCACGACCCCCCATCCGGCGCGTCTGAGGCCGGGATCCAGACCGAGTATCCGAGTCGTTTCGTTCGCCATCCGTTCCGTTATTGCCCGAGAGATGCCTAACGGACAATGACCGGATGCGATCATCGACCATTGCATACGCAATGAAGTCATGCTTTGCGTATGCAATGGACACTACCCCCTGCATCTGCGGCCGCTTGCGCCGCACCTCGCGCGCCCTGACGCGACTGTATGACGAGGCGCTGGCGCCGGTCGGGCTGACGGTCACGCAATTCTCGGTCACGCGGACCCTGTCGCGGCTGGACCGGCCGACGCTGACGGAGCTGGCGGACGCCACCGCCCATGAGAAAAGCGCCCTGTGGCGCATCCTGCAGCCGCTGGTGAAGAAGGGCTGGATCGACGCCGCCTCGCCGAAGGGCGAGCGCGGGCAGCGCCTGTCGGTGACCCCGTCGGGCCTCGAAAAGCTGAACGACGCGATGCCCCACTGGCGCGCGGCGCAGGCCAGGGTGTCCGAAACCCTCGGCGACCGCGAAGCCGCCCTGATCGCCCTGCTGCGGGAAGTCGAAGCCCATGTCTGACGTCCTGCACCCGAAGCTGTCGAACCGCGCCTGGACCATGATCCTGGCGGGGGCGGTGATCGTGACCCTGTCGATGGGGGTGCGGCAGTCGTTCGGCCTGTTCCTTCAACCGCTGGGGCTGGAGTTGGGCGTGGACCGCCAGACCTTCGGCCTGATCGTCGCCGGCCAGAACCTGCTGTTCGGCCTTCTGCAGCCCTTCGTCGGGGCCTGGGCCGACCGGCACGGCGCGGGCCGTGTCGCCGTGGTCGGGGCCGCCGTCTATGCGGTCGGGCTGATCATCGCGGCGACGGCGGTGAACGCGCTGGGCCTCGCCGTCGGCTTCGGCGCCCTGGTGGGCCTGGCCATGGCCGGCTGTACCGTCACCGTCATCCTCGGCGCGGTCGGCAAGATCGTGCCCGCCGAGAAGCGCACCCTGGCCTTCGGCATCGTCACCGCCGGCGGGTCTCTGGGCCAGTTCCTGGTGGTGCCGGCGGCGCAAGGGCTGCTGGACGCCCTGGACTGGCGGCTGACCCTGTTCGTCATGGCCGGCCTGATCGCCGTGATCGCGCTGCTGGCGATCGGCATCGCGGGCAAGCCGCCCGCCTCGATCGGCCAGCAGGACGGCCCGCCCATCCGCGAGGCGCTGAAGGAGGCGTTCGCCGACCGTTCGTTCTGGCTGCTGAACGCGGGCTTTTTCGTCTGCGGCTTCCACATCGCCTTCGTCGGCACCCACCTGCCGTCCTACATCCGCGACCAGGGCCTGCCCGCCGAGGTCGGGGCCTGGTCCCTGGCCCTGATCGGCCTGTTCAACATCGCGGGCTCCTGGCTGTGGGGCGCCTGGGGCTCGAAGCGGTCCAAGAAGAACCTGCTGGCCCTGCTCTACGGCCTGCGCTCCGTGACCATCATCCTGTTCATGATCCTGCCCCTGTCATCGGTCAGCGTGCTGGTTTTCGCCGCGACCTTCGGCTTCCTGTGGCTGGGCACGGTGCCGCTCACCAATGGGCTGGTGGCCCAGATTTACGGCTTGAGGCACCTGTCGGCGCTGGGCGGGATCGTCTTCCTGAGCCACCAGGTCGGGGCCTTCCTCGGCGCCTGGACGGCGGGTGTGGCCTTCGACGTCACCGGCTCCTACAACCTGATCTGGATGGTCTCGATCGCCCTGGGCCTGCTGGCCGCCGCCGCCAATCTGCCGATCCGGGAAGCGCCGCTGCTCCGGCCTGAAGCGGTCCCGGCGCAATGACGCGCAAACTGGCCATCGGCGGCGCGGCGCTGGTCCTGACCGGGCTGGGGCTCTGGCTGTGGGGCCGCAACGGCATGGCGGTGTTCCTGGACGCCATGGTCGCCTTCTGCGCCTGAGGCCTGTTCGTCGGGCCTATTCGTCTCTGGGCATCACCGAGAAGCCGGACAGATCGTCCTCCTGCGACAGGCGGGCGACCAGGCCGTCGACGTCCAGGGGCATGGCGCCCTTCACCTTCATGTGGTGCTCGTGGACCTTGCCGTCCTGCGAGATGACGTGGCCCAGACGGACGGCCTTCATGCCCGAGTCGCGCAGCAGGTTGCGGACGACGGCCTCGCCCGGAGCGGCGTTGCGCCGCCACTTCAGCACCACGTCCATGACGCCGATGTGGGGCAGCTTGGCGTCGGCGAGGCGCAGCACGGCCAGCACCGCCAGCGTCGCGCCCGCCGCCAGCAGGGCCAGCGGCAGCATGCCGACGCCGAACAGGACGCCGATGGCAGAGGTCACCCACAGCGACGCCGCCGTGGTCAGGCCATGGACCGAAAATCCTTCGCGGAAGATCACGCCCGCGCACAGGAAGCCGATGCCGGTCAGCAAGCCGTGCGACATCCGCGTCGGATCGACCACCACAGTCTGCCCCGGCAGCGCGGTGAAGGCCCAGGTCGACTGGTGCATGGCCGCCAGCATCAGCACGCAGCTGGTCAGGCAGACCAGGATGTGGGTGCGAAAGCCCGCCGGATGCCCGTGATAGGTCCGCTCGACGCCGATCAGCCCCCCGGCCGTCATGGCCGCGAGCACGGGCCAGACCAGATCAAAGTTTAGCAATGAAATTCGCTCCGCAAACTGACGAATCCCGAACCTAGGCCTGTCCGGCGGCTTCAATCAAGCAGCGGGCAAGCAGGGGTCAGTCGTCGCGCGGATCCAGCGAATAGCCGATCACGCCGTCGATGCCGCGCAGGCGGGCCGCGAGCGTCTTCAGGGCGGGCTCACCCTCGACCTTGAAGCGGAAACTGCGGCGCAGGGCGGCGCCGCCGTCGATCAGTTCGAAATGGTCCGCCCTGGAGGAGCGGTCGATGCCGGCCAGCGCCGCCTCGATGCGATCCTCGGCGCCGGTCGCGTCGCGCCGCCAGACGATCTGGGCGTCGATCACCGCCTTCTGCGGCAGGCGCAGGCTGACCAGCCGCAGGACGACCAGGATGGCGACGGTAAGCACCGTCCCGACGAGGCCGATCCCATACAGGCCCGCCCCGAACAGCAGGCCGATCGCCGCCGTGATCCACAGCGACGCCGCCGTGGTCAGGCCGTGGATGGAGAAGCCCGCGCGGAAGATCACCCCGGCGCACAGGAAGCCGATCCCGGTCAGGACGCCGTGCGCCAGACGCGCCGGATCGGCCACCACCGCGGCGCCCGCGACCGGCAGGAACCGCCATGCGCCCTGCGACACCGCCGCCTCCATCAGCAGGGCCGAAGCCAGGCAGACGAGGATATGGGTGCGAAAGCCCGCCGCCCGCCCCCGCCATTCGCGTTCGAAGCCGATCAGCCCGCCGGCCAGGACGGCGGCCAGAAGCGGAAGGGTGAAACCGGGCAGGTCGCTCATGTCCATGGGCGAGCAACGGCGGCCGAGCGTAGCGGTTCCGGCGCTCAGCCGGCCGGCGCGGGTTCCGGCGGCGGCGGCGCGGGCGTTTCCAGCCGATCGGTGGGCGGCAGGGCCGACGGCGGCATGTAGACGGGCGGCTTTTCAGCCTCGGCCGGCGGCTGAGGCGGCCTCACCCATCGAGGAGTAGCGGTGTAGGACACGCCGAGCGTGACCGTGCCTTCGACAGTGCGGCCGTTGGCCGTCAGCGGCTCCATGCGAGCGCCCGACAGGGCGGGCCGCGTCCGCGCGGCCAGCCCCGTGCCGGCGGGCTCCTCGGTCGCCGCACAGTTCGACAGGGTCCCGCCGCGGCTGACATTGCAGCGGAACCGAACGCTCATGCGGGTGACGCCCGGCGGGTAGGCGTCGTCTCCGACCGATGGCCAGGCCGGCGGGACCGACCAGCGCAGCGGCCCCCAGGCCGGCTCACGGCTCTCACGCTCGGAGGATGCGCCGCGCGGCGCCGTATACGGGGGCGCGTCGCCGTAGGAGAGATCGCCCGGGGGCGAGACGGGGACCGTCAGGGGGGCCGCCGACGACGCCTCGGCGGCGGGAGTCGGCACGGGCGGTTCGCGTTCAAGCGCCCTTTGGGCGGCTCGCGCCGCACGCTCGGCGGCCTGCGTCGCGCGATAAGGTCCGGCCTGCCGATACTGGCCGACCAGATGGACCAGCGACACGACAGTCGCGACGGCCAGGGTCGCGCTGAAGGCGCGGATCAGCCACCGCTCGGTCCTGCCGCGCGGCCTCGCATCCGCCGGATCGTCATAGCTGTGCGTCATGGCGCCTCCCCGCCCCTATCCTGACCGGTCAGCCCCCTGTCTTGCAACGCCCGAGACAGCCGCGCCGCGCCGCGCTAGCGTCTGGCTGCTGGGGAGAAGCCTGATGTCCAAGTCCGCCGGAACCGTCGCCGCGATCGCGGTCGCCCTCATCGCCTTCGGGGGCGCCCCGTCGCGGGCCCAGGAAGCCGCGCCCCGGCCCGACCAGCAGGCGTTTCGCGGCCTCTACGAGGAACTGATCGAGACCAACACCACCCTGTCCGAGGGCAGTTGCACCCTGGCGTCCGAGCGGATGGCGGCGCGGCTGCTGGCCGCCGGTTACCCGGCCGCCGACGTGCGCGTGCTGGTTCCGGCGGAGCGGCCGAAGGACGGCAATCTGTCGGCGGTGCTGCGCGGGTCGGACCCGTCGGCCGGTGCGATCCTGCTGCTGGCCCACATCGACGTGGTCGAGGCCCGCCGCGAGGACTGGGACCGTGATCCGTTCACCCTCGTCGAGGAGGGCGGCTATTTCCACGCGCGCGGCGCGCAGGACGACAAGGCCCAGGCGGCCATCTGGGTCGACACCCTGATCCGGCTGAAGGCGCAGGGCTTCACCCCGCGTCGCGACATCAAGATCGCCCTGACCTGCGGCGAGGAGACCTCCGACACCTTCAACGGCGTCTCGTGGCTGCTGGAGCACCATCGCGACGCGCTGCAGGCGGACTTCGCCCTGAACGAGGGCCCGCGCGGGCGTCTGGACGCGGACGGAAACCGCGTGGCGCTGGAGATCCAGGCCGGCGAGAAGATCTATCAGGACTACCGGCTGGAGATCACCAATCCGGGCGGCCACTCGTCGCGGCCGGTTGCGGACAACGCCATCTACCGCCTGTCCGCCGCCCTGACCCGACTGGGCGGCTACACCTTCCCGACCGAGCCGAACGCGACGGTCCGGGCCTATTTCACCGCCCTGGCCGAGGTCACGCCCGCCTACGCCCTGCCCATGCGCGAGGTCGCCGCGGCCGCCAATCTGGACATCCGCGAGCGGGCGGCGCAGCGGCTTTCCGCGGCCGATCCGGCATGGAACGCCGTGCTGCGCACCACCTGCGTGGCGACCATGGTCGATGCGGGCCACGCGCCCAACGCCCTGCCCCAACGCGCGACCGCCAATGTGAACTGCCGCATCCTGCCGGGTCACGATCCACAGGCGGTGCGCGCCGAACTGGAGCGGGTGCTGGCGGATCGGGACATCGCGGTGACGATTCCGGGCCAGATCGATCCCACATCGCCGCCCCCGCCGCTGAGCCCCGCCATCGTCGATCCGATCCGCCGCATCGCCGCCGATCTGTGGCCGGGCGTGCCGGTGGTCCCGTCGATGAGCCCAGGCGCCACCGACGGCCGCTTCACCAACGCCGCCGGCATCCCGACCTACGGCGTCACCGGCCTGTTCGCCGACCCCGACGGCGGCGGCGTGCACGGGCTGAACGAACGCATTCGCGTCCGGTCGCTGTATGAAGGCCGCGACTTCCTGTTCGAACTGGTGAAGGCGTACGCGCGGTAGGTCCCGTCCGGGTCCTAACCCGCGTACTTGGCGGCGTCTTCGTCCGAGATGTCCTCGTTCGAATAGACGTTCTGCACGTCGTCCTCGGCGTCCAGCGCGTCGAGCAGCTTGAGCAGGGTGCCGACGGCTTCACCGGTGACCGGCACCTCCGACTGGGGCTTCCAGACGATGGCGGTCGACTTCGGGTCGCCCAGCACCTTGGACATGGCCTCGGCCACCTCGTTCAGGTCCTCGAAGGCGGTCCAGATGGTATGGCCCGGCGCGTCTTCATAGATGTCCGGCTTGACCAGATCGCTCTCGACGTCCTGGGCGCCCGCCTCGATGGCGGCTTCCATGACGGCGTCCTCGGTGCCGGCCTCGGCCTTGTAGATGATCTGGCCGACGCGATCCCACATGAAGGCGACCGAGTTCATCTCGCTCAGCGCCCCGCCGTTCTTCTTGAAGGCGGCGCCGATGTTGGAGGCGGCGCGGTTGCGGTTGTCGGTCAGGGCTTCGACGATGATGCCGACGCCGCCCGGGCCGCGGCCCTCGTAGCGGACCTCTTCCATCGTATCGACATCGCCCGACGAGGCCTTGTTGATGGCGCGCTGGATGACGTCCTTGGGCAGGCTTTCGGCCTTGGCGTTGTTCACCGCCAGACGCAGGCGCGGGTTCATGGCGGGGTCGGGCAGGCCCGACTTGGCGGCGACCGTGATGTCGCGCGACAGCTTGGAGAACAGCTTGGAACGCTGGGCGTCGGCGCGCCCCTTGCGGTGCATGATGTTCTTGAACTTGGAATGGCCGGCCATGGGTTCGGTCTCTGGTCGTCTCAAAGGGTCGAAAGTCGGAGCCGCGATCTAGCCGAAGGCGACGGCGGTGTCACGATTCAGGAACCTGTAGAGCTTTACAGGCATTTCGGATCAGCAGACGGAGCCCCGACATGACCGCCGAAGACGCCATCTATGCAGCCGAGGGCTATCACGACGACGACCTGCATGAGGCCGACATCGTCGAGTGGTACGAAGCCCGCCCCGTCACCGTGCCGACCGCCGTCGCCACCGGCGCCGTCATCGGCGCCTTTGCGCTCGGTGTGCTGACCGCCGTCGGCGCCCTGGCCCTGATGGGCCGTCTGGACGACTAGCTCTTCAGGCTTTCCAGGAAGCCGCGCATCTTCTCGTCCACGGGCACCGGCCGCTTGGTCTCTCGGTCGACATAGACGTGGATGAAATAGCCGACGGCGGCCGCCTCCTGCTCGTTGTTGCGGAACA
>NZ_JAHFPF010000096.1:0-6958 GCF_023259385.1 Brevundimonas sp.
CACCGCCGCCGCCACCGCCGCCTGACCGGCGCCCGGCAGGTCGATCACGACGACGCGCGGTCCCGGCACGGCGCCCGCGCGCGGTCCCGTGACCGGCACGGCGCCCGAGGGCCGCTCCCAGCCGCCCAGGGTCCGCTCGGCGAAGGCGAAGGCCGCCTCCGGCTCCATGCCGCCGGTGATGATCAGGGCGGCGTTGTCCGGCCGCCACCAGCGGTCGTGGAAGGCGACGATCTCCTCACGCGTCACGGCGCCGATCGAGGCCGGCGTGCCCGAGGTCGGCGCGCCGTAGGGCGAGGCGCCGAAGGCCAGGCGGTTCAGCACCAGATTGGCCAGTGGCCCCGGCTGGCGCAGGTTCACCCTGAGGGCGTTGACCGCCCGCGTGCGGTTGCGCGCCACCTCTTCGGGCGCATAGTCCGGGCGCTGGATCACGTCCGCCAGCACGGCCCCGACCTGATCGGCCGCGGCCACGGGCGCCGACATGAAGACCGCCGACGCATCCTGTCCCGCGCCGCCGCCGATGTTGGCGCCCAGCGCCTCCAGGGTGCGCGCGATCTCGGGGGCCGAGCGTCCGCCCGCGCCCTCGGTGGCCAGGCCGGCGGTCATCGAGGCCAGACCCGGACGGTCCGCCGGATCCGCCGCCGCGCCGCCGCCGATGACCAGCTGGGCGTTGACGATCGGCAGGTCGGTGGACTTGGCCACGATCACCCGCAGGCCGTTGGACAGGGTCCGCTCCACCACATGCGGCGTCGCCATCGGACGCGGCGCGCCCGCGGCCGGCGGCGCCATCCGCTGCCCCTCGGGCAGCAGTTCGTTCGGCGGCAGGACGGCCGGCGGCACGCTCAGGAAGGTCGGGACCGGAACCGGGTTGCGATAGCTGTCCTCGCTGACGCCCGCCGGACGCTGGCTCTCGTCCTGATAGCGGATCGAGACCCGCGCCTGTTCGTCCAGGTATTTGCGGGCCACGCGCTGCACGTCGGCGGCGGTCACCGCCTGCACGGCGGCCAGGTTGGCGTCCGGCGCCGTGGGATCGCCCTCGTCGACCAGGGCCCGGCCCAGGATGAAGGCCCGGCCCGAGGCCGTCTCGCGCTGGCGCAGGGCCGACGCCACGATCTCCATCTTGGCCTCGGCCAGTTCGGCGGCGGTCACCGGCTCGTCGCGGACGCGGGCCAGCTGGGCGTTCAGCGCCGCCTCCACGTCGGGGATCGCCTTGCCCTGGGCCACGGTCGCCTGGACGGTGATCGTGCCCGCCTCCTCCATCTGGTCGGCGCCGAAGCTGGCGTTGGTGGCCAGTTGCCCGCCGTAGACCAGCGCCTGGTGCAGGCGCGAGCTGTCGCCACGCGACATGATGCCGGACAGCACGTCCAGCGCCGCCGCGTCCGGGTCCGACGCCTTCACGCCGGGGAAGATGGCGGCGATCGCCGGCAGGGGCACGTTCGGCGCATAGGCCTCGACCAGACGCGGCTGGGTGCGCGGCGGCGACACCGGACGCTCGAACACCGGCACCGGGCGGGCGGGGTTCTGGATCTCGGCGAAATACTGGTCGACCCAGCGGTCCAGCTGGGCCTGATCGAAATTGCCCGACACGATCAGGGTCGCCGTGGCCGGGCGGTAATAGGCCTCGTGGAAGGCGCGTGCGTCGTCGATGGTGGCGCTGTCCAGCTGCTCAATCGAGCCGATCACGCTGCGGCGATAGATGGACCGGTCGAACTCGTTGTCGCCGATGACGAAGCGGTCCAGCCGGCCGTACGGCGGCGCATAGACCCGCTGACGCAGCTCTTCCTTCACGATGGAGCGCTCGGCGTCGAACACGGCCTGGTCGACCACCGGCCGCGCCATCCGCTCGGCGTGGGTCCACAGCATCGTCTCCAGATACTGCGGCGGCACAGTCTCGTAGTAGTTGGTCATGTCCTGGCCGGTGGAGGCGTTGCGGCTGCCCCCCGCGTTCTCGACCAGCGTCGAGATCTGGCCGTAGGGCAGGTTGACCGTCTTGCGGCTCAGGATGTGTTCGAACAGGTGGGCGAAGCCCGAGCGGCCCTCAGGATCGTCCTTGCCGCCCACGTCGTACCAGACCTGCACGGTCACCGTTCCGGCGGTCGCGTCGGGCATGGAATAGACATTCAGCCCGTTGGCCAGCTGGCGATGCGTGTACTGCAGCGGCGGCACGGTGATGGTCGCCGCGTCCTGCGCGAGGGCCGGGAAGGCCGGAGCGGTCAGGGCGAGCAGCGAGGCGCCCAGCAGGGCGGCGGTGCGGGTCATCATGGGGTCCCCCAAGGACAGTGATCTGAACCTCGCGACCCTAACAGCGGCGAAGCCCGGGTCGGATTTCAAGTTCGTAATGAAAGGTCGGCCGCCGGATCCTGACCGGCGATCCTTTCACGCGGGGGCGGGCGGAAGTCCGTCGCTCCATCCCGGAGGGCTAGAGCCGCTCCTCGACCTCGTCCCGCGTCGGCATCGAGGGCTGGGCGCCGGGCCGGGTCGCGGCGACGGCCCCCGCCGCGCAAGCGAAGCGCAGCGCCGCCTCGGGCTCCATCCCCTCCAGCAGGGCGACGCAGATCGCGCCGACGAAACAGTCGCCCGCGCCGGTGGCGTCGACGGCCCGCACCCGGGGCGGGGCGGCCCGCGCGATCTCGGCCCCGCGCTGGTACATGACCGCGCCGGCGGCCCCCAGGGTCACCACCACCCGCCCGCCGCCGTGATGCAGCAGATCGCCGTAGAAGGCCGCCTCGGTCTCGTTGACCACGATCAGGTCGGCCCGGCGCAGCAGCTGGTCCGACACCGGCTGGGCCGGGGCCAGGTTCACGCAGACGAAGTCCGTCGCCCGCCCCACCGCCGCCTCGACCGTCTCGATCGGCAACTCCAGTTGAAGGATCAGAGGGGTCTCGATCCGCTGCGGCAGCTGTTCGGGGAAGGCGCTGTGGTTGGCGCCGGCCGCCACCACGATCTGGTTCTCGCCGTCCGGCGCGACGGCGATCAGAGCCACGCCCGTCGGCGCCTCGGCGTCGGCGACCACCCCGCCGGCGTCCACGTCGTCGGCCAGCAGCAGCGCCAGCGCCTCCTCGGCCATGGCGTCGCGCCCGACCCGGCCGATCAGGAACACCTCCGCCCCCAGCCGCTGCGCCGCCAGCGCCTGGTTGGCGCCCTTGCCGCCCGGATGCCGCGCCAGCTCGGCGCCCGTCACGGTCTCGCCCGCGCGCGGCAGCTTCGGCGCCGAGGCGACGAAGTCCAGATTGATCGACCCGACGACGGTGATCCTCATGCACACTTCTCCGCAATCAGGCTGAACACCCCGTCCGCGTCCGCGCTGACCGCCCAGCGGTGGCGCAGCGGTTCGCCCGCCACGCCCTCGCGGAACTCGACCGCCGTATGGCCGCGGGTCAGGTCGCTGTCCGTCTCCACCCGGATCCGGCACGGCTGCAGTACGAACAGCTCCGGCTTCAGCAGCCAGGCCACCGGGCAGGGGTCGTGCACCGGCGGCGCGTCCCAGCCCACGATCCGGCGCTCCACCGCCTGCGAGAAACGCATCATCGCCGCCGCCGTGCCGCCCATCGGCGTCTTCAGCGCCTCGAGGGCCGCGATCCGTTCGTCCGTCGCCCGCACCTGATGGGTCGCGTCCAGTCCGAACATCACGACATCGCACTCGGTCGCCAGCACCTCGGCCGCCGCCTCCGGATCGGCCCAGATGTTGAACTCGGCCGAGGCGGTGATGTTGCCCCCCTCGGACCGCGCCCCGCCCATCACCGCCACCGGCCGCAGCCGCCCGGCCAGCGCCAGATCCTTGCGCAGCGCCAGCGCCAGATTGGTCAGCGGCCCCAGCACCGCCAGCGCCACCGACTTCGCCGGGCGGGCGTTGACCAGGGCGAGGATGGCGTCCGCCGCATGGCCCTCGGCCACGGGCGCGTCCGGCTCGAACGGCTCCAGGTCGCCGGTCCCTTCCGGCCCGTGGAATTCCGCCGCCGTGCCCAGGGTCCGGCGCAGCGGCTCCCCCGCGCCCATGAACACCGGCACGTCCTCGCGCTCGGGCTTCTGAAGCCCGGCGATCTGGCGCAGCATCCGCGCGTTCCGCGCCGTCTTCTCGACCGGCACGTTCCCGCCCACCGTGGTCACGGCCAGCAGTTCGAATTCCTCGGCCCCGAAGGCCAGCATCAGCGCCACGGCGTCATCCACGCCGGGGTCGCAGTCGATAATCAGCGATTGTCTGTTCACCCGGGCATCACTGCCGCGCGCCGCGCTTCGGAGCAAGGCTGGCGAGGCTCAGACGGTCGGCTTGCCCGTGATCTGCGCCAGACGCAGAAACCGCAGCCAACTGTCCCAACTGCCGGCCTGACGCGCGCTGGCCCGCAGGGGATCGTCGCTCTCAGACGGGATTTCAAGCTGGTCCAGATAGGCCTTCTGCACTTGGACAAGCACTTGTCGGTCCGCCTCTCCCAGCCTGGCGTCTATGGCCGGCCACCAACGGTGAGCGATGATCTTGCGTGAGGCGACGCCCCGCGCGGAACAGTTCCGCAACGCCAGCCTCGACTGGCCCGGCCGGGGCTTTTGCAGGATGCAAGGCAGCACGCCCTCGCATTCAACCCATTGCTCGACGAAGCTTTCCGGGCCGTCATCGAGATTGGTCCGGGCGGCGCACTGTTCAAGCGCGGCGACTTCAACAGCGAAATCACCGCATTTGGACATATCGTCGCCGCCGAACACGCAGGTCTCGAGCCGACTGACATCGGCTTCCTCGAAATTCGGCGCCTCTTGCGTCTGGGGGGTCAGCGCCAACGACGCGACGAAGACAAACAGCAACATGACGAGGCCTCAACCGTAACCGTGAAGCACGCTGCCTCGCCGGATTTGCCCTGTCCAGACCGCGTTCGCGGCGCGGAGCCTCAGCCTGGCGCAGCGACGCCGCGCGTCTCCCACGCCGCCGCCGTCGTCCGGATCAGCTCCAGCACCGCCAGATGCCCCACCAGGTCCGACAGCCGGGGCGCGTCCTCTTCCGGATTGATCCGCAACACTCGCCCTTGGATCAGGTCGACCAGCGGCGCATCTTCGCCCAGCAGGATCGCGCCCCGGGCGCCCGTGGCGGGAGCGGCGCGGAACGGATGCGCCGTCAGCAGGCCGACCTCGGCCTTCAGCCCGCCCTTGCGGTCCAGCACCAGCACGCGCCGGTCGGTCAGCGCATAGTGCTCGCCGATCCGGCCGGCCAACCACTTTCCGGTCCGCCAGCTGTCCTGCAGCGCCCCGATCGCCACGAACAGACCGATGACGATCAGCAGCGGGCTGTCGGCGAAGGCCCGCATCGACCAGGCCGCCGACAGCAGGACCAACCACCACACAAGGCTGAAGGCGATCGCCGCGCCCTGCCGCCGCGACAGGAACAGCCGCCCCTGCGGCGCGCCGGCCCAGACCACGGTCTCGCCGGGTGTCAGCAAGGCCTGCACCGCCGCCGCCCGCTTGCGGGCCGCGCGCGTCTCGGTCTCGCTCACAGACAGGCCTTCACGCAGGCCGCGGCCAGCACCTCGGCGGAATCGATCAGCGGGACCGTGACCTCGTGCACGCTCAGCAGCAGCGGCACCTCGGTGCAGCCGGCGATGACCACCTCGGCCCCGGCCGTGACCAGCGCCGCCGCCAGCCGCTTCATCTCCGCGCGCGGGCCCTCGCCGACGTCGCCGCGCTTCACCGCATAGACGCAGCCCATGAAGGCCTCGCGGTCCGCGCCGCCCAGCCGCACGATCTTCACCCCCGTCGCCTGCAGCGCCCGGGTGTACAGCGCCTCCCCGCCCGGGGTGGCCAGCACGCCGATCTTCCTGGCCCCGCCCGCGGTCGCCGCCGCCGTCGTCTCGGCGATCATGTCGATGAAGGGCAGGCCCGCCTTGCGGATGCCCGCCGCCTGGGCGTGGGCGGTGTTGCACGGCATGGCCAGCACCCGCGCCCCGGCGTCGCGCAGCCGCAGCGCCATCCCCGCCAGAACCGCCTCGGCGGCGTCCGGCGCGCGGTTGCGGTCCGGCACCTGCGGATTGATGTCGGCGATGATGCGGATGTGGTCCTGATCGCCCTCGGCGGGCGTCAGCGCCTGCACCCGCGCGAGGAAGGCCACCGTCGCGGCGGGCCCCATGCCGCCGAGGACGCCGAGGGTTTTAGTCATGGGAGCTTCCTAGATCGCTTCTGCCGCGACGACCTAGCCGCTTGGGGTCTCGTAGCAATCTTTGCTGGCTCGGCTGCAGTTGTCTTTTTCTTTGCCGCTATTGCTTCTGCCAGAAATGCTTCCATCCGCTCGGTAACTTTCTTGGCCTTGAACTTGTGCTGGTTCCAGCACGCGTAGCGTTTACGAAGCCCCTCCAGCTCGGTGCGCGCTTCATCTAGCGTACGCCCCGCGCTGTGAAGGCGGACACGGCGTTGGCTTTGGCGAGTGGCATCGTCTTTTAGGACCTCATCAATGCGGCGATTGATGGCGAATACTGCGCTTCTAATTATGGCAACCGATTCAATAAATCGCGGCGGCAGGAGAGATATTTCGAGCTCACGGAAGACTTCGACCATCTCCATGGCCCGGCTGCCGCGGAGTGCGAGCTCCATCGACTCTGTAGGATCGACCAATGCATCTAAGCGGGCCGTAACAAAGTCGATCGAGTGCCTTGCTAGGTGGCCAGCAGCGCGACCCGCGGCCGCTGTCTCCGCCCAGCGCTGAAATCCGACATAAGCGAAGCCCGCAAAGACCGCGAGCACGGCAGCTCCCGTCTGAATCACGCCCGTTAAATTGGCGGTTTCGTGGTTGCTCATTTTAGGCCGCCCCCAGTATCTGCACCTTTTACGCTAACGACGCCCCGATCTCGCTCTCGTACCCGAACAGGCCCTGCGCCCCTCCGGTGTGCAGGAAGACCACCGTCTCGCCCTCGAACCGGCCCGCCTTGGCCAGGGCGATCAGGCCCTTCATCGCCTTGCCGCTGTAGACCGGGTCAAGCACGATCCCGTC
>NZ_JAHFPF010000096.1:6968-11811 GCF_023259385.1 Brevundimonas sp.
CGGTCCGCGCCGCCAGCTTGAGTGTCTCGATCAGGGCATCGTCCACCAGGCCGTAGCCCTCGCCGACATAGTCGCAGTCGGCCACGACCATCTCCGCCGTCACCGCGTCCGGCCGCCCCAGCAGGGCCGCCGTCTCGCGCGCCAGCTTCAGCACATTCTCTTCCTGCTTGGCCTTGGGGGCCCGCACCCCGATGCCCAGCACGGGGATGTCCGCCCCCATCACCGCCAGCCCGGCCACCAGGCCCGCGTGGGTCCCGGCGCTGCCGGTCGCGGTGATGATCCGGTCGATCCTCAGGTCCAGCTCGTCGGCCCCGACCACGATCTCTCGCGCGCAGTCGACATAGCCCAGCGCCCCCACCGGATTGGAGCCGCCGCCCGGAATGACATAGGGCCGCCCGCCGCGCGCCCTCACCTCGGCCGCCGTCTTCTCCAGCTCGGCCGCCATGTCCGTCCCGCCCGGCACGCGGCGGATCACCGCCCCGAACAGCCGGTCCAGCAGGACGTTGCCGTTGTCGACATAGTCGGTCGCCCTGGACCCGGTCCGCTCCTCCAGGATGACTTCGCACTTCAGCCCGTGCGCCGCCGCGGCGGCCGCGGTCTGGCGCACGTGGTTGGACTGCACCGCCCCCTGGGTCACCAGGGTGTCGGCCTCCTGCTCGAAGGCCTCGCCCAGCAGGAACTCCAGCTTACGGGTCTTGTTGCCGCCGCCGGCCAGGCCGGTGCAGTCGTCGCGCTTGATCCACAGCTCGACGCCCAGCTCCTCCGACAGTCGGGGCAGAGGCTCCAGCGGGGTCGGCAGGTGGGCGAGGCGGACGCGGGGAAAACGGGCGAGATGCATGGGGCGGCTCCGTGGCGAGGCCCCTCTCTACCGCGCCGCGCACCCCGCGCGAAAAATGATTCGTATGTCCGGAACCGTTCTTTGTGATCCCTGTTATCGCATTGGACCTTGCGGCGATGCGCGCTCGACAGAGTCCTTTCGCGGCCCCGGTCTCTGCCACGCCCCCCGACGCAGACCGGGGCCGCACCTTCTCCCCCTTCCTTGTCATCGGCCCCTTGTCCGACTCAGGCGACCGGTCCGAGACTGCCCCCATGGGCGAATCGCCGATCAGACTGCGCGACCGAAGCGCCACCGAAGCCGCCATCGTCGAGGCGGGCGAGCGCATCCTGCTGCGCGATGGCTTTCCCGGCCTGAACGTCCAGACCCTGGCCGCCGAGGCGCGCTGCGACCGCAAGCTGGTCTATCGCTATTTCGAGGGTGTCGACGGCGTGGTCACGCGCATCGCCGCCCGCGCCCACGGCGCCCTGGTCCGCAGCCTGGACGCCGCGCCGGCGACTGAATCCGAGTCCCTGCGCGCCTTCGCCCGGCTCAGCCTGTCGGCCTGGGTCGCCGCGCTCCGGGCCAGTCCCCTGACCCTGCGCCTGATGGCCTGGGCCCTGGTCGAGGCCTCGCCCCTGCTGGACCGGATCGAGGCCGATCGCTCCACCGTGCTGCAGGCCTGGATGCGCGAGCGCCGCCCGCGCCTGCGCGTCCCGCCCGAGGGCGACCCCGTCGCCCTCAACGCCGTGCTGCTGGCCGCCGTCCAGCACCTGGCCCTGTCGGCGGACGCCCGTCCCGGCGTCGGCGGCGTGGCCCTGGACGACGCCGGCTGGGCCCGCATCGAGGCCGCGCTCGACCGCCTTCTGATCGCCTTCCCCGAGTAACGCCGGTACGAATTCACGCACTGCGGGCCTTTCGGGCATTGCCGTGCGCGGGATTCGGGTGTTCGTATGCTCCACAGCAACCTGACGTTACCCGACGCCAGGCGCCGGAAGGACGCATTCAAGCGTCCCGGCAGGGAGGGTCTATGGAAGTCTACCTCGGTACGATCCAGCCGTTCGCGTTCCAGTGGGCGCCGCGAGGCTGGATGTTCTGCAGCGGCCAGCTGCTGTCCATCGCGCAGAACTCGGCGCTGTTCTCATTGATCGGCACCACCTACGGCGGCGACGGGGTCACCACCTTCGCCCTGCCCAACCTCAACGGCCGCACCGCCACCGGCCAGGGGACCAGCACCACCGGCACCAGCTATGTCATGGGTGAAGCGGCGGGCGTCGAACGTGAAACCCTGCTGCAGTCGCAGATGCCCCAGCACACCCACGGCCTGATGGCCGCGACCGGCGCCGCCACCTCGGCCACGCCCGGCTCCAGCCTGATGCTGGCCGCCGCGAACGGGTCCGACCCGACCAGCGGCGACGCCCTCACCGTCCAGGTCTACGGCCCCGGCCCGGCCAACACGACCCTGGCGCCCCAGTCGATCGGCATCGCCGGCGGCTCTCAGGCGTTCAACATCATGCAGCCCTACCTCGTGATCAACTACTGCATCGCGATCTCGGGCATCTTCCCGTCCCGCAATTGACCCCCCTCGTCCTGTCCAGGGAGACGATCCATGAGTGAGGTCTTTATCGGCGTGCTGCAGCCGTTCGCCTTCCCGTTCGCGCCCAGCAACTGGAAGATCTGCGACGGCTCCCTGCTGCCCATCGCCCAGTACCAGACGCTGTTCGCGCTGATCGGCACCACCTACGGCGGGAACGGCGCGACCAATTTCGCCATCCCCGACACCCGCGGCCGCATCCTCCTGGGGCAGGGCCGCCTGCCGGGGGGCTCCACCTACACCATCGGCGAGTCCAGCGGGTCGGAGGCCGTGACCCTGACCGTGCAGAACCTGCCCGCGCACATGCACCTGATGATGGCCTCCGTGAACGGCTCCACCGCGCCGGCGCCGGGCTCCAACGAGTGGCTGAGCACAGCGAACGGCAGCGACCCGACCTCGGGCGACGCCGTCACCATCCATGTCTACGCCCCCGCCGGAGCCGCCGAGCCTCTGCAGGGCGTCGGGCCGGCCGGCGGCAACCAGCCCGCGCCGATCATGCAGCCCTTCCTGGTCAACAACTACTGCATCGCGGTCCAGGGCATCTTCCCCAGCCGCAACTGATCAGAAGCTCAGCGTCATGTCGTGCTGGTCGCTGCCCGGCGCGTAGCCGTCCTTGACCACCCGCTCCACGACGAAGCCGAACCGTTCGTAGAAGCCGGTGGTCAAGGTCCCGGTGTTCAGCCGCGCGCCGGTCGCGCCCGGCTCGGCCCGCGCCGCCGCCAGCCGCGCCTCGGTCAGCCTGCGGCCCAGCCCCTGCCCGTGCAGTCCCTGCTCGACCATGCCCCAGCACAGCGCCACGGTCTTCCCGTCGGCCTCCATCGCATGGCCGCCGCAGGCCACAATGCGCCCGTCACGCGCGATCACCTGATAGGGCCAGCGCATCTCGTCCAGGAACCGCTCGAAGTCCGCCCGTTCCGACGGATCGAAGAAGCGCGGCGTATTGCTGTCGAACAGGGCCAGGCAGGCCTCGCGGTCGGCGGTGTCATAGGGGCGGGCGATATCCATGCCTCACCCTGCCCGGCGGGACTGAATTCGCAACCCCTGGGACGCCCGGGCATTGCCGGAACCCGGCTGGCGTGTTGGGATAAGCCTTTGGCAACTGGACGTTATCGACGTCAGGGCCGGACGGGCGCGCCCGCATCCGGCAGGGGGAAGACACAATGGACGCCTTTATGGGCACGGTTCAATCGTTCGCGTTCACGTTCGCGCCGCGCGGCTGGCAGAAATGCCAGGGACAGACCATGAGCATCTCGCAGCAGAGCGCCCTGTTCGCGCTGCTCGGCACCATGTACGGCGGCGATGGACGGCAGACCTTCATGTTGCCGAACCTCGCCGGCCGCACCGTGCTCGGCGACGGCCATTCCCTGGGCGGAGGCGACTATCTGATGGCCTCGATAGGCGGCATGGAAAAGACCACCCTGCAGGAGGCGCAGATGCCGCGCCACACCCACGGCCTGGTCACCACGGACGCCTCGGCCGAATCCGCCGCGCCGGGACCTGGCCTGATCCTGGGCAAGGCCGCCGACTCCAGCGGCAACGACATCAACATCTATGCGCCCAGGGAGAAGGGGACTCGCGGCCCGCTCGCGCCCGACTCCATCGGCCTGGCCGGCATGTCCCAGCCCCTTTCGCTGATGCAGCCCTATCTGACGCTGAGCTACTGCATCTGCATCGAGGGGAACTTCCCCAGCCGCAACTGACCCGACCGTTGAACCGATCCCCCCGGAGGCGTAAGGCTGCTTCCGTTCTCCGGGGGGTCGCAAGCGAGCGGCTGAGATAGAGGTTTCTCCTCTGACCCGTCGAACCTGATCCGGGTCATGCCGGCGAAGGGATGAGTACGCTTCTGGTCCACGCGACAGGACCACCGCGCCCGACGTCGGCGGACCTCCACATTCGAGGCCGCCATGAACATCTCCGTCACGCCCCCCAAGACCGGGACCGCCCTGCCCGAAGAGCCCAACCTGGCTCAAGCAGCGAGCGACCGCGTCGCGAGCGATAGCCACGAACCAAATGTCGAGCTCGCGCTCAAGGATGCCCGCGAGGCGGTGATGAAGGAGACGGGGTCCATCCCCACCGGCGAGCGCGAGGGATCGCGCAAGGTCTATGTCGCCGGCGAACTCTACCCGGACATCCGCGTCCCCTTCCGCGAAGTCGCCGTCCACCCGTCGGCCAATGAGCCGCCGGTGACCATCTACGACTCCTCGGGCCCCTACACCGACCCGACCGTCACGATCGACATCAAGAAGGGCCTGCCCCTGGTGAAGTCCAGCTGGCAGCTGGACCGCGGCGACATCGCCCGTGTCGAGCACCCGCGCGAGGTCAAGCCCGAGGACAACGGCCACGCCAGCGGCAAGAACCTGGCCCCCCGCTTCGACACCTCGCACCACCGCGTCTTCAAGGGCGTCGAGGGTCGCCCCGTCACCCAGTACGAATAC
>NZ_JAHFPF010000097.1 GCF_023259385.1 Brevundimonas sp.
CGGTATCCGTCCGCCAGCGGCAGGATGAAATGCGCAGTGTCATGCGAGTGTTCGGTCACCGCCTCGGGAGGCAGTGTGGCCACCCGCAGATCGACGCTGAACCCGCCCGCCTGGACCGACCGGTTCAGGTCACCGAGGAATTGCCCGTGCGGGAGAGGGCGCATGCGCGGTCTAGACCAGCGCCGACGCCCCCGGCGCCGCGTTCCATTCCTTGAAGCTGACGGTCAGGGGCGGGGTCAGGTCGCCGCGCGCCAGCTCGACCACCAGCGGGCCGATGGCGGAGGGATGGATGTTCTGTTCCGGATCCTCGCCCGGATAGGCCTGGGCGCGCAGCTGGGTGCGCATCCGGCCCGGATCGACGATGGAGACGCGGATCGGCATGGACTCGATCTCGTCGGCCCAGCATTTCATCAGCGCCTCGGCGCCCGCCTTGGTCGCGGCGTAGGCGCCCCAGAAGGCGCGCGGGGCGGCGGCGACGCTGGTGGTCAGGTGGATCACGCGCCCGGCGTCTGACGCCTTCAGCAGCGGCTCCAGCGAGCGGATCAGGCGATAGACGGCGGTGAAATTGGTCTTCTCGACCTTGGCGAAGCCGCGCGGGTCGGCGTTCGATACCGGCGTCAGGCCCTCGGCGCCCATGGTGGCGGCGGCCTGCACCCAGATGTCCAGCTTGCCGAAACGCTCATATAGGGCGCCGCCCATGCGATCGATGCCGCCGCCGTCCACCAGGTCGAAGGGGATCAGGGTCGCGTGCTGCCCGGTGGCCGCATAGATGGCGTCGTCCAGATCCTCCAGCCCGCCCTGGGTGCGGGCGGTGGCGATCACATGCGCCCCGGCCTTGGCCAGAGCCAGCGCGCTCTCATAGCCGATGCCGCGCGAGGCCCCGACGACGAGGGCGATGCGGTCTTTCAGGGGAAGGTCGGTCATGGCGCGCCTGATAGCGCGGCCTTGGGCGGACCGGAAGCGAAACCGGCGTCAGAACCCGGCGGCGGGACGCCACAGGCTGAAGCTGACGCCCTGATCGTCTGACACCACAACGCTGCGGCCGGAGGCGCTGTCCGAAGGGACCGCGGCCTTGCCGCCCAGCTCGGTCACCCGCTTGCACAGGGCGTCCACGTCATCGACGCGGAAATACAGGTGAGCGAAGTCCCGGGTGCGCTCGACCTTGGTGAAGCCGAAGGCCGGCTCGCTGTCGGCGACATGGGCGTAGGTCGGACCTGAGGCGGCCTCGTCGAACCGCCAACCGAACAGGGCGCCGTAGAAGGCTCGGGCCTTCTCGATATCAAGGGTGTCGAGCGTGAAATAGCCGAGCTGGACCATAGGTCCCTAAGCGCTCACCAGCAGGGAAAGTTGCCGCGTGTTGTCCTCGCGGCCGCCTTCCTCGATCTCCCGGTCCAGCAGGCGGGTCGGATAGTCGCCGGTGAAGTAGTGGTCCGTGAACTGCGGGTTGCGGTCGTCGCGCTTCCCGGCCTCCATGGCGCCGTACAGGCCGTCGACCGACAGGAAGCCGAGCGAGTCGACCTCCAGATAGGCCCGCATCTCTTCCAGCGTCTTGTTGGCAGCGATCAGCTGGTCCCGCTCCGGCATGTCGATGCCGTAGAAGTCCGGGTACAGGATCGGCGGCGAGGCCGAGCGCAGATGGACCTCGGTGGCCCCTGCGGCGCGCACGGCGCGCACCAGCTTCACCGAGGTGGTGCCGCGCACGATCGAATCGTCGATCAGCACCACGCGCTTGCCGGCCAGGACCTCGCGGTTGGGGCTGTGCTTCATGCGCACGCCCTTCTGCCGGGCGCCCTGGCTGGGCTGGATGAAGGTGCGGCCCAGATAGTGGCTGCGGATGATGCCCATTTCGTAGGGGATGCCGCTTTCCTGCGCATAGCCCAGGGCGGCCGGGACGCCGGAGTCCGGCACCGGCACGACCACGTCGGCCTCGACCGCATGCTCGCGCGCCAGGCCGCGGCCCATGCGCTTGCGCACCTCATAGACCGACTTGCCGTTCACGACGCTGTCGGGGCGGGCGAAGTAGACGTATTCGAACAGGCAGGGGCGCGCCGCCTTGGTCGGGAAGGGCTTCAGCGAGCGCAGGCCCTCGTGATCGATCACGATGACCTCGCCGTGCTCCACGTCGCGCTCGAAGGTCGCGCCGATGGTGTCCAGCGCGCAGGTCTCGGAGGCCAGCACCCAGGCGTCGCCCAGGCGGCCCAGCACCAGCGGGCGGATGCCCAGGGGGTCGCGCGCGCCGATCATCTTGGAGCGGGTCTGGCAGACCAGGGCGTAGCCGCCCTCGATCCGGCCGATCGCGTCGATGAAGCGGTCGACGATCTTGGCCTTACGGCTGCGGGCGATCAGGTGAAGGATGACCTCGGAGTCCGACGTCGACTGGAAGATCGCGCCTTCCGAGACAAGTTGGCTATGCAGGTATTTGAAATTGGTCAGGTTGCCGTTGTGAGCCACGGCGATGCCGCCCTGATCCAGGTCGGCGAACATCGGCTGGATGTTGCGCAGGAACGAACCGCCGGCGGTGGAGTAGCGCGTGTGGCCCACGGCCGCCGAGCCCGGCATCCGCTCGGCCAGGTTGGTTCCGCCGAAGGCCTCGCCCACCAGGCCCATGTGCCGTTCGGTGTAGAAGCGGGCGTCGTGGACGCTGGCGATGCCGCAGGCTTCCTGGCCGCGATGCTGCAGGGCGTGCAGGCCCAGGGCGACGACGGCGGAGGCTTCGTCCTGGTCCGCGCCCCAGACCCCGCAGACCCCGCATTCCAGACGCGGACGGTCGTCGTCGGCGTCGCGATGGTGCTCCCGGTGGACGACCGGGGCGGCGATGGAATGGTCGAGGCGGCTCATCGTGGGGCTCCGATGAAGCAGGGGAACGCTAGCGTTGGGCGGACGGCGGCGAAGTATTGCTTGTTTGGGGCGAGGGCAAGGCTTCATCGTCCGAAAACCCTTTGCTCACGGACGAACTGACTACGGGCGACAGCGCGTCAGCGCCGCGTCCGATGCCGGGAAGAATGATCTGGATCAGCCGCGCGGCGCCTGCCGTCGCCGGCCGCAGGGCCGCTTCGCTCAGCCAGCGCGGCGTCTTCTCGCCCGGCATGGCCGCCACGATCACCAGATGGATCGCCCCCAGCAGCACCAGGGCGCGGGCCGAGCCGACGAAGACGCCCAGGAACCGGTCCACGCCGCCCAGTTGCGGATGGGCCTGCGCCCGCTTCGACAGGAAGGATCCGAAGATGCGGATGCCGAAATAGATCAGCAGGAAGGATCCGACGGCGGACAGGATCGTGCCGGCCCAGTCCGGATCGACCAGGCCCCGCCCGATCGGCGCCGTCAGCGGCAGGGCGATCAGGGCGATGAAGGCCGCCAGCACGAAGCTGAGCAGGGTGATGATCTCGCGCGTCGCGCCGCGCACCCAGCCGGCGCCGGCCGAGGCGAGGATGACCAGTATGGCGAAGACGTCGAAACCGGTCATGGGCGCTCGGCAAGAGAGGGGCCAGCATAGCCCCTCCGCGGGATTCGTTCGATGTTTTCCGGCGCGCGCCGCCGTGCGGTCCGCCGGCGCGCTCTCCGGATCAGGCGGCGGGGGCCGCGGCGGGCGGAGCCGGCGCGGGTTCGGTCTCGGCGATGGTCCAGGCGCCGCCGTACATGCTCGGCACGACATGCACCCAGATGCTCCGGTCCGCCCTGCGGATCACATAGGTCGTGGTCGCGTCGTTGTAGATGTCGCCCAGCCCGTCGATCATGCCGACCTTCACATCGTCGGTCAGCGCGTCGGACGCCGAGCTCGGGATCCGGCTTTCGGTGACCTTCACGCCGCCCGCGGCCAGAACTTGGCGCTCGATGCCGCGCTGGAGCTCAAGCTTGGAGAAGGTCTTGCCCTCGTCGGGCCGGATGCCGGCCTGATAGACCTTGCCCTCGACGAATTCGAACGCGGTTCCGGTCCAGAACGGGAAGCGGGCCAGGTCCAGGGTCTTCCCGCCGCCGTCCACGTATCCGGCGGGCAGGGTGATGTAGGGGAAGACGCCTAGCGGCGCGGTCGAAACCGGAATCTTGGTGATGTCGAAAGCCGCGCCTGGGGCGGTGGCGGTCGGTGCGGCGGCCGCGGGAGCCGCGGCCTCGGCGGGCGCGGCGCTCTCGGCCTTGTCCGCGTTCTGGCCGCAACCGGCCAGCAGGATCACCGCCAGGGCGGGGATTGCGAAATGCTTGGATACCATTACGCCAGTCGCTCCATCAGGAAGGGTTGGAACTGATCGCCGGGCGCCGGACGCGGGGAGGGCGCCTATCGGGTCTCACCGTAGCGGTTTTGCGAGATTCTATCGACCGCCTCCGACAGGCGGCTGACGGGGGCGGCCTTCACGCCCCGGTCCTTGACCGTCAGCGGGGGCGAAAGGGCCATGTCGAACCCCAGTTTGCGGGCCTCGCGCAGGCGGGCCTCGGCTCGGCCCACCGCCCGCAGTTCGCCCGACAGGCTGATCTCGCCGAAGACGACGCAGCCCTGCGGCAGGGGCATGTCCATGGCCGAACTGATCAGGGCCGCCGCCGCCGTCAGATCGGCCGCCGGCTCATTGATGCGCAGTCCGCCCGCCACGTTCAGATAGACGTCCTGATCGCCGAAGCCGATGCCGCAACGCGCCTCCAGCACCGCCAGCACCATGGCCAGGCGCCCGGTGTCCCAGCCGACCACGGCCCGGCGCGGCGTGCCGTAGGCGGACTTCGACACCAGGGCCTGCATCTCGACCAGCACGGGGCGCGAGCCCTCGATGCCGGCGAAGACCGCCACGCCGGGCGCGCGGTCGGTGCCCTCGCCGAGGAACAGGGCCGACGGGTTGCTGACCTCGCGCAGGCCGCCGTCGCCCATCTCGAACACCCCGATCTCGTCGGTGGCGCCGAAGCGGTTCTTGCCCGCGCGCAGAATGCGGAAGGGATAGCCGCGCTCGCCCTCGAAGCTCAGCACGGCGTCGACCATATGCTCGACCACGCGCGGCCCGGCGACCTGGCCGTCCTTGGTCACGTGACCGACCAGGATGACGGCGGGCCCGCCCGACTTGGCCAGCCGCACCATCTCGCTGGCGCAGGCGCGGACCTGGGTCACCGAGCCGGGTCCGGCTTCATGGGCGTCGGACCACAGGGTCTGGATGGAATCGACGATGACGATGTCGAATTTCTCGCGCTTCAGCGTCCCGAGGATCTCGCGCAGCGCCGTGGCCGAGGCCAGCTCGACCGGCGCCTTCTCCAGCCCCATGCGGCGGGCGCGCGAGCGGATCTGCTCCACCGCCTCCTCCCCCGAGATATAGGCCACCCGCTTGCCCGCCAGCGCCGCCCGTCCGGCCACATCCAGCAGCAGGGTCGACTTGCCGACGCCGGGATCGCCGCTCAGCAGGATAGCCGAGCCGGGCACTACGCCGCCGCCGCACACCCGGTCGAACTCGGCCACGCCGGTGATGATGCGCGGCGGCTCGGGCGTGTCGGACTGCAGCGTCTCGAACTGCAGGCCGCGCGTCCGGCTGGCCGCCGCCGGCTTCAGCGCGCCGGGCGGGGCCGAACGGCTTTCCTCCACGATGGAGTTCCACTGCCCGCACGCGCTGCACTGGCCGGACCACTTGCCGTGGACCGCCCCGCAGGACTGACAAACATAGATCGCGCCGTCTCTCGCCATGCCGCTGGCTTACAGGAGTCGGCGAAGGCGGGGCAGGGGGCGCCTACAGGCCTACGACCAATTCTGACGTACCGCCCGCGGCGCACGCTGGATGCCCAGCGACTAGCTTTGCCGTTGCATCGGTGTATCGTTGTTCGCTCAAGGGAGCGCGGGTCATGGACGCCTACGGTAATCTGACGACGGACGACGAGTTCCTCACCGGCCGGCGCATCCGCTTGATCTCGTATCTTGATCCCGATGTGGCCATGGGAGTGACGGGCGACACCGATACCGGCTGGTCCGGCGTCGGCGTGCACCGGTTGTCGAACGGCAGTCCGAACGAGACGATCTTCATCGCCGGGGTCGCGGCGGGCAGCAAATCCCGGATGTTCTACCTCGCCTGGGGCAGCGACCCGAACCAGGCCCTGTCCATGGAGGGAGACTCCACCGGCCGTCTGACACTGGAGCCGATCTCCCAGTCCATCGACGGCGACCCCACTTATTATCCGGAGTTCCAGGCCCAGTGGCAGAATGGTCCCTGGTTCGTGCTCAGCGCCTTCGGCTCCAGCCAGGTCGTGGACATCAGCGAGTCCGGCACGGGCGAGAACAATCCGATCATCGCCTTCCAGGCCAACGGCGGCGGCAACCAGACCTGGCGGGCCCAGGACGTGGATTTCGTCCCGCCGGCCGGCGGCGCGCTGGCCAACGCCGACACCCCGGCGGCCTCGGCTGCGCCGGATCCCGTCAAATCCGGCAAGCCCGGCTGAGGAAACCCCGATGGACGCCTACGGCAATCTGACCGACCTGTCGGAGTTCGCGAACGGACGACGCCTCCGGCTGATCTCCTACATGGATCCCGACATCGCCTTCGGGCTCCACGCCGCGCGGCCGTCCGGCGGGAGCGGTTTCATGGGTGAGGTCGAGACCCTGGCGCTGGAGTACTTCATCGGCGTGCGGCGAATGTCGCTGGGGGATGACGGCGCGACCGTCCTCGTCGCCGAGGCCGCGCCGGGCGGCACGTTCACGCTCGGCTGGGCGCCGATCCCGGATGTCTGCTGATCTGGGGAGACGGGGGCTTCAGCCTGTCGAACGACCGCGTTCCTATGGATGACATGTCGGGCGATCCCTCGACCCGCTTCACGATCGATTTCGTCGACGGCTGCTGGTTCGCGCTCAACAACCCGGATCACGACCGGGTCGCGGATATCGCGGGGGAACACACGGACGAGCGCACGCCGATCATCCCGTGGTCGTGGAACGGCGGCTCCAACCAGATCTGGCGCGCCGAGGCGGTCTAGCCGACGTAGAGGCGCGGCACGCGGGTGGTGATCGAGGTCAGCAGTTCATAGCTGATCGTCCCCGCCGCCGTCGCCGCGTCGTCGATCATCCGGTTCGGGCCGTACAGTTCGACGCGGTCGCCGACGGAGACGTCCAGCCCGCTGACATCGACGGCGCAGACATCCATCGAGACGCGGCCCAGGATCGGGCGCAGTTCGCCCCCGACGAAGACCTCGCCTCGGGGGCTGTAGCTGCGCAGCAGGCCGTCGGCGTAGCCCGCCGCGCAGGTGGCGATGCGGACCGGGGCGTCGGCGCGGAAGCCCTGGGAGTAGCCGACGCTTTCGCCCGCGGGCACGTCGCGCACCTGCAGCACCTCAGCCTCCACCGTCGCGACGGCGCGGATACGGGGATCGGGGCGGCCCTCCGGCCCGCCGCCGTACAGGCAGATGCCCGGGCGCAGGGCGTCAAAGGCGTAGTCGGGACCCAGGAAGGCGCCGCCCGAGTTGGCGAACGACCGCACCGTCCCCGGATAACGCAGCGCCGCCGTCGCGAAGGCGTCGCGCTGGCGGGCGTTCATCGGCTCGTCCGGAGCGTCGGCGCAGGCCAGGTGGCTCAGCACCAGCTCAAGCCCCTCGAACGGCTCGGGCGCATCTTCCACGCGGAAGCCCAGCCGGTTCATGCCGGTGTCGATCTGCAGGCCGGACGGACCGCCGTTCGCGGCGCGCCATTCCGCCAGCTGCGCCGCGGTGTTCAGCACCGGTCGCAGGTCCGCCGCCGCCAGCCGCCCGGCGTGGCCGGTCAGGCAGCCGTCCAGCACATAGATCACGGGGCCGCCGCCCAGCGCCTGGCGCAGGGCCTCGCCCTCGGCGCTGCGGGAAACGAAGAAGGTCCGCGCCCCCTCAGCCGCCAGCCGGGTCGCGCACGCCGCGGCGCCCAGGCCGTAGCTGTCGGCCTTGACCACGGGGTGCACGGGGGCGCCGCCCACCGCCTGCAGGGTGTGGAAGTTCGCGGCGAGCGCGTTGAGGTCGATGGTCAGCGTGGCCGGAGAGGGCATCCCGCCATCTAGAAGCCTCCCCTTGTGCGATGCAACACGAGTGGTCGCGGCAGGTGCGGAAAAGGCGATCTCCGCAGTAAGGACGGCGCCCCCGAAGGGGCGCCGCCGGTCAAAATCAGGGACACATGTAATAGTAGGTCCACACCTCGGAATCGTAGGTCGTGGTGTTGCCCCAGGTCACAGGATCGGTGTCGCAATAGATTTGCGCGCCGCCCACCAGCTGACCGCCCGAAAGATAGGCGACGCTGGCCCAGGGTCCCGAAATCGCGGCGGGCGGCGGGGATGCGGTCGCGGTTCCGGAGGCGGCCGCCAGGGCGATGGCGGCGGCGAAGGCGAGTTTGGCGATGGTCTTCATCGGTAACCTCCCTAAGGGCGAAAGCGCCCGCGTCACTACCATCACAGATTGAGTCGATCCTCAACCTGCAGGTGTTGTCGCAGGCGTGTCCCCGGGGCGGTTCGTCAGGCGCGCGGGAACGCCATCCCGCCAGTGTCGAACAGGTGCGCCTGCTCCGACGGAACCGCCAGCGCCAGGGCCTTGCCCGTCTGGGGCCGCACGTCGCCCGGCAGTTGCACCGTAAGGGCCGTCTCGCCGTAGGTCGCATATGCATAGGTGGCGTGACCCAGGGTCTCGGCGAAGGTCACCTGCGTCATGATCCCGCAGCTGGACCCGCCCAGGGCCAGGTGTTCGGGACGGATTCCGAGGGTGACCTTGTCGCCGGCCTTGGCGGTCGAGGCGTCCACCGACACCTTCAGCGTATCGCCCGCGGCCGTCTTCACGGTCGCAGCCTTCGCCGTCGCGGTGACGATCTCGGCCGGGATCAGGTTCATCTTCGGGCTGCCGATGAACTCCGCGACGAACAGGTTGCGGGGCCGTTCGTACAGCTCCATCGGGGCGCCGACCTGTTCGATCACGCCTCCGTTTAGCACCACGATCCGGTCAGCCAGCGTCATGGCCTCGACCTGGTCGTGGGTGACATAGACCATGGTCGTCTTCAGCCGCTCATGCAGCCCGGCGAACTCGTAGCGCATGCGCACCCGCAGGGCGGCGTCGAGGTTGGACAGGGGCTCGTCGAACAGGAAGACCTGCGGCTCGCGCACGATGGCCCGGCCGATGGCGACGCGCTGGCGCTGCCCGCCAGACAGGGCCTTGGGCTTGCGCTCCAGATAGTCGGTGATGTTCAGCGTCTCGGCGGCGGCGCGCACTCGGCGGTCGATCTCCGCCTTGTCCGCCTTCGCAAGTTTCAGCCCGAAGGCCATGTTTTCATACACGCTCATATGCGGATAGAGCGCGTAGGACTGGAACACCATGGCGATGCCGCGGTCTGACGGGGACAGGTCGTTGACCTTGCGTCCGCCGATGGCGATCTCGCCGCCCGAGGCCTCTTCCAGACCCGCGATAGTGCGCAGCAGGGTGGACTTGCCGCAGCCCGAGGGGCCGACGAAGACCACGAACTCGCCGTCCTCGATCTGGAGATCGATTCCCTTCAGCACCTCGGTCGTCCCGAACCGCTTCGTCACGCCGGTCAGCCGGACGTCCGCCATGTTTCCTGCCCGTTTCTTGTCGCCCGACTCGCGGCGTTGGCCGCCGTTCGAGCCGATTTCGACGTCACCGTAAACGGTTACAGTCGCGGCGCAAGGCGACGCAGGGCGGCGTGGGCCCCGGAGTTACCGGGGACCCTTGGGCTTGAAAGGCTTGCTCGCGGCCGGCTTGCCGCGCGCGTCCTTGGCCGCCCACGGACGGTCGCCGCCCTTGGGCTTGCCCTTCCACGGCTTGTCGCCGGCGGCGGCCGGAGCGGCCTCGGCGTCCGATCGCGGCGTCCAGGGCGTCTTGCCCTCGGCGGCGGGCTTCTTCACCCACGGCTTCTTGCCGGGAGGGGTCGGATCGGCGGCGGTCCGCTTGACCCAGGGCTTCTTGCCCTCGGCGGCCGGAGCGGCGGCGTCATCGCGCTTCACCCAGGGCTTCTTTTCACCCTGCGGGCGGTCCTCACGCGGTTTCCAGGCCGGCTTGTCGCCGTCCTCGCGCTTGACCCAAGGTTTCTTGGCGCCCTCGGGACGGTCTTCCCGGGGCTTCCAGGCGGGCTTGTCGCCGCCCTCTTCGCGCGCCTTCCAGGGCTTCTTGTCAGGGCGATCCCCGCCGCCGGCGGGCTTCTTGTCCCAGCGGCTGACGGGCTTCTCGGACGGTCCCGGCTTGACCGCCGGTTCGATCTTCACGCCGTCTTCCAGGCCCTGGGCGATGGCGGCCTCGAACTTGGCCTTCATCTCCTCGGTGATCTCGAACTTGGTCTCGCGGTCGAAGATCTTGATCGCGCCGATGTCGCGCTTGGTCACGTGACCCAGACGGCAGATGGTCGGCATCAGCCACTTCGGGTCGGCGTTCTTGTCGCGGCCGATATTGATGCGGAACCAGGCCATGTCCCCGCCGCGGGCGAAGTCCGTGTACGGGACGTCCGGCTGGCCCTTGTCGTTCTTGCCGCTCTCCTGCTGACGCTTCATCCGGTCGTCGTCATAGACGTCCTCGGGCGGCGGCAGCTTCTCGCGGTACAACCGGATCAGGGCGGCGGCGATCTGCTCGGGCGTGCTCTTCTCCAGAAGTTGTCGGCCCATGGCCAGCATGTCCTCGTCCTCGACCGGGGCGGTCAGGACAGGGTCGGTCAGCATGCGCTGCTGATCCTTGGCGCGGATCTCGTCGGCGCTCGGAGGGCCCGACCATTCGGCCTTGATCCCGGCGGAGCCCAGCATGAGCTCGACCTTGCGGCGGCGCGTATAGCTGACCAGCAGGACGGATACGCCCTTCTTGCCCGCCCGGCCGGTGCGGCCCGAGCGGTGCAGCAGGCCGGCCTTGTTGACCGGAATCTCGGCGTGGATGACCAGGCCCAGGTCGGGCAGGTCCAGACCGCGAGCGGCCACGTCGGTGGCGACGCAGACGCGGGCGTGACCGTCCCGCAGCGCCTGAAGCGCCTCGGACCGCTGGCTCTGGGTCAGTTCGCCCGACAGGCCGACGACCGAGAAGCCGCGCTCGCGCAGGGACGAGGTGAGATGCTTCACCCGTTCGCGCGTGTTGGCGAACACCAGGGCGCCGGGCGCCTCGAAATAGCGGAGCACGTTGACGACCGCGAGCTCGACCTCGTTCGGGGCGACCCGGATGGCCTTGTACTCAATGTCGGCGTGCGAGCCGGCGCCGGCGACCGTGTCGATCCGCAGCGCGTCCTTCTGATAGGTCTTGGCCAGCTGCACGATGTCGCGCGCCAGCGTCGCCGAGAACAGCAGGGTGCGGCGCTCGGCCGGGGCGGCGTCGAGGATGAAGGTCAGGTCTTCCTGGAAGCCCATATCCAGCATCTCGTCGGCTTCATCCAGCACGACGGCCTGCAGCGTCGACAGGTCCAGCGCGCCGCGCTCGACGTGATCGCGCAGGCGGCCCGGGGTGCCCACGACGATATGACAGCCGCGATCCAGCTGACGGCGCTCGGTCTTGGGATCCATGCCGCCGACGCACGAGACGATTCGCGCGCCGGTCTGGGCGTAGAGCCACTGCAGTTCGTTCGACACCTGCAGCGCCAGTTCGCGCGTCGGCGCGATCACCAGGGCGACGGGGGCGCCGAACTCGGCGAATTTCTCGGCTTCGCCCAGCAGGGTGGGAGCCAGGGCCAGGCCGAAGGCCACCGTCTTGCCCGAGCCGGTCTGGGCCGAGACCAGCAGGTCGCGGCCTTGTTCGGCCTCCAGCACGGCGGCCTGGACGGGGGTGGGCTCGGCATAGCCGCGTTCGGAAAGCGCGAGGTCGAGCGCGGGATGACTGGCGGGGAAGGGCATGAATTGTCTCGTAGGGCGCTTCGGGGCG
>NZ_JAHFPF010000098.1 GCF_023259385.1 Brevundimonas sp.
CTGCCGGCGCCCGTGACCCGCCCGGCCCCGCCCGCCGTGACGGCGCCGCCGGCCGAGAAGGCCGAGCCCGCCACGCCGCCCGCCGCCGGCGGAACCTCGGGCGTGCAGATCGGCGCCTTCTCGACCCCGGCCATCGCCGAGCGCGAGTACGGCCAGGTCGTCGGCCGCTATCCGTCGCTGACCCGCGGCGCCAGCCGCCGGGTGCAGGAGGTGACCTCGTCCTCCGGCTCGACCCTGTACCGCACGACGGTGACGGGCCTCAGCCGCGACCAGGCGACGGCCCTGTGCACCGCCATCAAGTCTGGCGGCGGCGACTGCATCGTGCGCTGATCCCCGGTGACCACGGCGGCGATCTACGGCTGTAGCGGCCATCGGCTGACGGCGGAGGAGAAGGCCTTCTTCGCCGAGGTCAGGCCGTGGGGTTTCATCCTGTTCCGGCGCAATGTGGACAGCCCGGACCAGGTGCGGGCCCTGACCGCCGAACTGCGCGACAGCATCGATGATCCGAAGGCCCCCATCCTGATCGACCAGGAGGGCGGCCGGGTCCAGCGCCTGGGGCCGCCGCACTGGCCCAAATACCCGCCGGGCGACGCCTATCTGAAGGCGACCAACGATCCGCTGGCGGCCCGCGAACTGGTCCGGCTGGGCGCGCGCCTGATGGCGCATGAGCTGAAAGAGGTCGGCATCGACGTCGACTGCGCGCCCGTCCTGGACGTGCCGGTGCCGGGCGCCCACGACATCATCGGCGACCGCGCCTACGCCCGCGATCCGGCGACGGTGACGCAGCTGGGCCGTGCGGCGGCCGAGGGCCTGCTGGCGGGCGGCGTCCTGCCGGTGATCAAGCACATGCCCGGCCACGGCCGCGCCTTCGCCGACACCCACAAGGAACTGCCGACCGTCCATGCGGATCTGGACACCCTGGACGGCTGGGACTTCGCGCCGTTCAAGGCGCTGTCGGACATGCCCATCGGCATGACGGCCCACATCATCTTCACGGCTATCGACCCCAAGCGCCCGGCGACCCAGTCGAAGAAGGCGATCAAGCTGATCCGCGAGCGGCTGGGCTTCGGCGGCCTGCTGCTGTCGGACGATCTGGTGATGAACGCCCTGTCCGGCACCCTGACCGAGCGGGCGCGGATGTCGCTCAAGGCCGGCTGCGACCTGGTCATCCACTGGAACGGCGTCATGGAGGAGATGCGCCAGGTGGCCGAGGGCGTCGGCAAGCTGAAGGGCGGCGCCCGGCGCCGCGCGGACGCGGCCCTTGCCCGTATCGTTCACACGCCCGAGCCACTGGACTACCGCGAAGCCCGCGACCGGTTCGACGCCCTGATGGGCGGGCGGCTGGAGGCGGCGAAGGGGCCGGACGTGGCGGAGGCGCAGGCCTGATCCCATGACGGACGCCTTCCAGCCCAATCTGGACTTCGCGGCCGTCGATCAGGCGGACGAGCGCGACGCCTTCGTGGTCGATCTGGAAGGTTACGAAGGCCCGCTGCATGTGCTGCTGGCGCTGGCGCGGACGCAGAAGGTGGACCTGCTGAAGCTGTCGATCACCCGGCTGGCCGAACAGTATCTGGCCTTCGTGCACGAGGCGCGACGGCGCAACTTCGCCCTGGCCGCCGACTATCTCGTGATGGCGTCCTGGCTGGCCTATCTGAAGTCGCGCCTGCTGCTGCCGCGTAACGAGAAGGGCAAGGGCGACGAGGTCCCGGCCGAGGAGATGGCCGCCGCCCTGGCCTTCCGCCTGCAGAAGCTGGAGGCCATGCGCAAGGCGGTGGAGGCGATCCAGTCGCGGCCGCAGCTGAAGCGCGACGTCTTCACCCGCGGCGACCCGGAGGCGCTGGTCATCGTTCCGTCCGACCGCATCGACGCCAGCCTGTATGAGTTGATGGCGGCCTATGTGCAGCAGCGGCGGCGCGAGGAGCAGCGGCGCTACAATCCCGGCCAGCGGGTCGAGGCCTTCCAGCTGGAGGCCGCGCGCGACTGGCTGCGCGAGGTCCTGCCCCGGCTGGAGCAGTGGACGCCGCTGGAGAAGATCGCCCCCGAGAAGCACGGCGACGAGGAAGGCCCCTCGCAGGCCAGCTATACGGCGTCTACCCTGTCGGCCAGTCTGGAGCTGGTGAAGGAGGGGGCCATGGACGTGAAGCAGGCCGAGGCCTTCGCCGACATCTTCCTCAAGCGCCGCGGCCAGGGCCTGCCGCTGGAACTGACCCCATGAGCCTTCAGTTCGCCCCCGACCACATGGAGATCGAGCGCCGCGTTGAGGCGCTGCTATTCGCCGCCGCCGGGCCGCTGTCGGCCGCCGAGATCGCGCGCCGCCTGCCCGAGGGCGCGGACGTGGGCGGGGCCATCTCGGGCCTGCGCGAACGCTATCAGGGGCGGGGCGTCGAGCTGGAGTGCGTGGCCGACCGCTGGCGCTTCCGCACCGCCGCCGACCTCAGCTTCATGATGACCGAGGAGCGCGAGGAGCCGCGTCGCCTGTCCAAGGCCGCGCTCGAGACCCTGGCCATCATCGCCTACCACCAGCCCTGCACCCGCGCCGAGATCGAGAGCGTGCGTGGCGTGTCCCTGTCCAAGGGCACGCTGGATCTGCTGCTGGAGATGGGGTTCGTGAAGCTGAAGGGCCGCCGCCGCACGCCGGGCCGCCCGGTCACCTACGCCACCGCCGACAAGTTCCTTGAGCATTTCAGCCTGGCCAGCCTGTACGACCTGCCGGGCGTGCAGGAGATGAAGGCGGCGGGCCTGCTGGACCTGTCCATCCCCGTCGGCTTCGAGGTCCCCGACCCCAGCCGCGCGCCGGACGGCGACGAGACCCCGCTGCTGGACGGCGCCGACGACGGCCCGGAGTTCGCGCAGGACTTCGTGTCGGAGGACTGACGGGACGGGCAGGGGGCCGGGGCGTCGGGCTCCGGTGCGGCCAAGTGATTAGTGGTTCGATGCTGCGCCGCGAGTGCAGGACGACACCTGCCGGTGAAGCGGCCACCCACTAATCACTAACCACTAATCACTTTCCGGACGCCGACGGCGGGTGATGCATTCCCTTCAAACCCCTGCTAACCCGCTTCGATGATCGCTCGCCTTCGCCCCGTTCCGTTCGACCTCGGCCCCGTCCACTTCGTCGGCATAGGCGGCATCGGCATGAGCGGCATCGCCGAGATCATGCTGAAGATCGGCTATGCGGTGCAGGGCTCGGACGCTAAGGCCAGCGCCAACACCGAGCGGCTGGAGAAACTGGGCGCCAAGGTCTTCATCGGCCATGACGCAGCCCATGTCGCCGACGGCGTCTCGGCGGTGGTCTATTCCACGGCGGTCAAGGCCACCAATCCCGAGATGATGGCCGCGCGCGAGCGCCGCATCCCCCTGGTCCGCCGGGCCGAGATGCTGGCCGAGCTGATGCGGCTGCAGTTCTCCATCGCGGTCGGCGGCACCCACGGCAAGACGACCACGACCTCGATGGTGGCGGCCCTGCTGGACGCCGCCGGGCTGGACCCTACGGTGGTCAACGGCGGGATCATCAACGCCTACGGCACCAACGCCAAGGTCGGCGACGGCGACTGGATCGTGGTCGAGGCCGACGAGAGCGACGGCAGCTTCCTGCGCCTGAAGTCGACGGTGGCGATCGTCACCAACATCGACCCGGAGCACCTGGACCACTACGGCGACTTCGACGGCGTCCGGAAGGCGTTCGTGGACTTCGTCGAGAACATCCCCTTCTACGGCTTCGCCGCCGTCTGCCTGGACCATCCCGAGGTGCAGCGGCTGGTCGCCTCGATCGATAACCGGCGTCTGGTAACCTACGGGATCAATCCGCAGGCCATGGTCCGGGCCGAGAACTGCGACATGGGCCCCGACGGCTGCCGCTTCGACGTGGTGATCCAGCAGCAGGGCGTGGCCGCGCTGGAAGAGCCGATCCGCATCGAGGGCCTGCACCTGCCCATGGCCGGCTGGCACAATGTCTCCAACGCCCTGGCCGCCATCGCCGTGGCGCGCGAGCTGGACGTGTCGGACGAAGCCATCAAGTCGGGCCTGGCCGGCTTCGGCGGGGTGAAGCGTCGCTTCACGACCACGGGCGTCGCCAATGGCGTGCGCGTCATCGACGACTACGGCCACCACCCGGTCGAGATCGCCGCCGTGCTGAAGGCCGCCCGCCAGGTGGCCGAGGGCCGCGTCATCGCCGTGGTCCAGCCGCACCGCTACACCCGCCTGCGCGACCTCATGGAGGAGTTCTCGACCTGCTTCTCGGACGCTGACGTGGTGATCGTGGCCGACGTCTATCCGGCGGGCGAGGCGCCCATCGAGGGCGTGGACAAGCATGCGCTGGTCGACGGCATCCGCCGCTTCGGCCACCGCTCCGTGCAGCCGCTCGAGAACGCCGCCGTCCTGCCGCGCACCATCCGCGAAGAGGCGAAGCCCGGCGATCTGGTCGTCCTGCTGGGCGCCGGCGACATCACCAGCTGGGCCTACGCCCTGCCGGCGCAGTTGGAGGCGTTGGGGTAGGCCGCAGCTATCCCAAGTGATCCAGAATCATGTTTCCGGCGACGAAGGCCAGGAAGCCGACCATGACGAAGGCCGTCGCGAACGAGGTCAGCCATTCCTGCCGATCCTTCAGCCTCAGGATCTCGGCGTCATCCAGGCCGCCCGCCTTCATCCGCTTCTGATCCGCGTCGATGAAGGGGAGCAGCACGGCGAAGCTCAGGGCCATCGGCAAGAAGACGAGAACCAGATTGGCCAGGCTGGAGAAGGAGGCGCGCCCTGCGCTGAACCGGCCGAGGAATTCGTTCAACGCCTGCTGGTGGGACAGCGGCGCATAGGCGGCCAACAGGGATGCGATCCCGATGGCGTAGAGCGCGACGTAGAGCATGATCTGGCCTGGCGTCTTTTTCACGCGAGGGGGCGGCAGGGTCGGCTCCGAGCCGAAGCGGGGCATGGGCGCGCCGACCCGCCAGGCGCCCGAATCCTGCTTGCGCCGGACATGCCATGACCATCGATGCACGGCGCGATGGACGAGCGGCAGTCCCACGAAGGCCAGGAAGGTCGTCAGGATCAGGTTCAGCGCGGCCTCCGCCGTGATCGAGACCCCGGTGTAGACGTTGATCGCATAGACGAACGCGATCCAGCCCAGCAGCATGCCGACCGTCGCGATCAGCCATAGCAGAACCAGTGTGAGGATCGCGGCGGGCTTCATGGGGCGAAGCTAGGGGATGGAGGGGTGCGCGGGCCAGTGAAACCGGCGCTGGAATCGCACGCTAAGGCCAGGCGACCGCTTGCCCCCTTGGACATCGGCTCCGGCGCCGCTATCGGACTTCCCATGACCCGGCTCGACACCCTCCCCACCGTCCGCGGCAAGCTGCTGCTGAACGAGCCCCTGGGGCCGTTCACCTGGTTCCGGGTGGGCGGAAACGCCGACGCCCTGTTCATCCCGGCGGACGCCGAGGACCTGGCCGATTTCCTGAAGGCGCTGGACCCGTCCACGCCGGTGACGGTGCTGGGCGTCGGTTCGAACGTCATCGTGCGCGACGGCGGGGTCGAGGGCGTGGTGATCCGGCTGGCGGGGCGTCCGTGGGCGCAGGTGACGACCGACGGCGACACCGTCACGGCGGGCGCCGGCGCGCTGGACTCGATGGTGGCCAAGGCGTCCGCGAAAGCGGGGATCGGCGGGCTGGAGTTCTATGCGGGCATCCCGGGCACCATCGGCGGCGCCCTGACGATGAACGCCGGCTGCTACGGTTCCGAGACCAAGGACATCCTGGTCTCCGCCTGGGGCCTGACTCGCTCGGGCGAGCGCGTGGACTATGCGCTGGCCGACTTCGGCTACACCTACCGCCACTCCGAGGCGCCCGCCGACATCATCTGGGTCGAGGCCGTCTATCGCGGGACGCCCGCCGATCCGGAGGCCGTGTCGGCCAAGATCAGCGAGATCACCAGCCGCCGCGAACAGACCCAGCCGATCCGCGAGAAGACCGGTGGCTCGACCTTCAAGAACCCCGAGGGTCACTCGTCGTGGAAGCTGGTGGACGAGGCCGGCTGGCGCGGCAAGCTGCACGCGGTCACCGGGGGAGGGGCCATGTTCAGCGAGTTGCACTCCAACTTCATGATCAACCCGGGCGAGGCGACCGCGGCGGACATCGAGGGGCTGGGCGACGCCGTCCGCGCCGACGTGCTGGCCAAGACGGGCGTCCAGCTGGACTGGGAAATCAAGCGCATCGGCCGTCCGGCCTGAAGGACTTAAGTCTCCGTTCACCACGCTTCGCCAAGCTTGGCGGCATGATCTCCTTCCCGCTCCGGCCCGGTCTGACCCCGGTTCGCCTGATCGCGCTTGTCATGCTCGGTCTGACGGCAGGCCTGCTGTCCTACGCCTCCTCGCTGTTCTTCGCGGGCACGCCGGGCATCACCGCCTTCTGGCCGGCCAACGCCCTGGTGCTGGCCTATGTCCTTCGGGTCTGCCGGACGCCGCGGGAGAGCCTGCTGGCGCTGGCGGTGACGCTCGTCGGAATGGTCACGGCCAATCTGGTCATGGGACGGCCGGTCGAGGTCGCCGTGGCCTTTCCGATCGCCAATGTCGTCGAGATCGCCGTCGCCGCCTGGTTCATGCGGCGGATCGCCATGCCGTTGTGCGGTCTGCGCGACCTGCGTCAGTTCCTGCTGGGCGCCGTGCTGGGCGGCCCCCTGGCCTCGACCCTGATCGCCGCCTTCTTCATGTGGGTCCGGCTGGGAATGACCGGAGAGGCGTTGGCGGGGGCGGCGGGCACATGGCTTCTGGCCGACATGATGGGCATGGCCATCGTGGCGCCGTTCGCCCTGTCGCTGGGGTCCGTCGTTCGTGGCGCATGGCTGAAGGGGCTGGCGGCGCCCATGGTCATCTGCGGGGTCTGTTTCGTCCTGTGCTGGCAGGCGCAGGTTCCGGTCATCTTCCTGGCCTTCCCGCTGGTGGGGTGGGCGGTGCTGAGAGATCGCGACCGGGGCGGAGCCCTGGGTGTGGGAGCCGTGGCCATCGCCGTGATCGGCGCCGCCCTGCTGGGTCAGGGCCCCATCGCGCGCCTGCCGCAGTTCGGCGTGGACCCCGGCATCGCCGTGCCGGTCTTCTTCGGCGCGCTGGTCCTGACCGCCTATCCCCTCGCGGCCCTGCTGAAGGAACTGGATGTCGTCGCCGCCGAACTGGACCGTCGCCGCGCCCAGGCCGAGACGGACAGCGCCGCCAAGTCCCGGTTGATCGGACAGGTCGGCGAGGAGCTGCGTTCGCCCCTGACCGGGGTGGTCACGGTTGCGGAGATGTTGAGAAGCGGCCGCCTGGGCGAACTGAACGAGCGCCAGCGCGACCTTCTGGCCCGGATCGCCGAGAGCGGCGCGGAAATCGAGAGCCTCAGCCACGAGATGGTGGCGCTGGCGGACGGCGGCGGACGGGGATCGCGGGCGTCGTCGGTCGCGGAGGTCGTGGAGGCGGCGATCGGCTCGGCGCGCTTCCGCGCCAATCGGGCCCGGGTCTCGCTGCAGGCGCTGTCCGGCGAGCCCTACTGGCGCGCCGGCATAGACGCCGACCGCCTGAAGCGACTGGTTCAGGACGCCCTGGGCGCCGCCGTCGACGCCGCGCCCGCGGGCACGACCGTTCGGGTGGTCGTCGGCCTGGCCGGCGACGATCATCTGGAGGTCACCGTCGAGGATGCCGGCGAGCGGACCCTGACCGAGCGCGAAACGCGGTTCGCCACGGCCCGGCGCACGTCCCCGGCCGCGGACGGGGTGGCCTTTGATCGCGCCGAGCTGCGCCGGCTGGGCGGCGATCTGTGCTTCGGCCCCGGCGCCCTGGGCGGGGGCAGGCTGACGATCGTGCTGGCCCGGGCGCCGAACGAGGCCGCCGTCCGGGCCGCGTGAGCGGCGGCCGGCTGCGGTCGTCGCACGGTCACCCTCAATTTATCTCGCCGGGGGCCGCTTCTGGTTAAGGCTTCTTAACCGTCCCCACGGCAATCGGTTGGGGGGCGCTGAAGATGCCCGGAGCCGATCATGACCCGCCCGCTTTCCGATCTGCACGTCGCCGTCCCGATGGGCGGGCTGTCGTCCGAGCGCGAGGTCTCGCTGAGCTCGGGCGAGCAGTGCGCGAAGGCCCTGGAAGGACAGGTCGCCCGGATCACCCGCGTCGACGCGGGCCGCGACCTGGCCCAGGTGCTGACCGCGCTGCAGCCCGACGTGATCCTGAACGCCCTGCACGGAGAATGGGGCGAGGACGGCTGCGTCCAGGGCATCCTGGAGACCCTGCAGATTCCCTACACCCACTCCGGCGTTCTGGCCTCGGCCCTGACAATGGACAAGGACAAGACCAAGTCGATCCTGCGCGCCGCCGGGGTCGAGGTGCCGGGCGGCGGCCTGTTCGACCGGTTCGAGGTGGCCCGCCGCCACGTCCTGCCGCCTCCCTATGTGATCAAGCCCAACGCCGAGGGATCGTCGGTCGGGGTCTATCTGGTGCCCGAGGGCGCCAACGGTCCGCAGGCCGAGGTCGGCGCGCCCGGCTGGACCTATGGCGACGAGGTGATGGTCGAGCCCTACATCCCCGGCAAGGAGCTGGCGGTCGCGGTGATCGGCGAGGCCTCGGGCCCGCGCGCCCTGACCGTGACCGACATCACGCCGGTGAAGGGCTTCTATGACTATGAGGCCAAGTATGCGCCGGGGGGGTCGGTCCACAAGCTTCCGGCCGAGCTGCCGGCCCATGTGTTCGAGGCCGCGATGCGGGAGGCCGAGCTGGCCCACAAGGCGTTGGGTTGCCGAGGCGTTAGCCGGTCCGACTTCCGTTATGATGATCTTAAGGACGTTCTGGTCCTCTTGGAGGTCAATACCCAGCCAGGCATGACGCCGACCTCGCTCGTCCCCGAGCAGGCCGTCTACTGCGGGATGGCGTACAAAGACCTGGTCCGGTGGATGGTGGAGGACGCCTCATGCCCGCGGTAGTTCGCGGCGGTCGGCGACAGAGTTCGAACCAGCCCGCAAAACGCGGCGCGGCTCCCGCAAACAAGGGGCGCGGCCGCGCACCTCGCAACGCCCAGGCCATTCCCGGCAAGATGGCGGCCATCGGCCGCCTCGACCTGTCGCCGCGCGCCGTGGTGATCTCGATCGCGGCGGGCGTGGTCCTGCTGGGCGCCGTGCTGGCGACCGGGGCGCGGGCCGAGCGGATCGGCGCCTCGATCGGCCACGGCCTGGACGGCGTGACCGCCGGCATGGGTCTGAAGCTGGACAAGGTCTACATCGAGGGCGAGAGCCCCGAGGCCACCGCCGCCATCCAGCGGGCGGTGCAGCTTAACGCCGGTCAGGCCATGACCTCGATCGACCTGAACGCCGTGCGCGAACGGGTCGAGGCGGTGGGTTGGGTCAAGTCGGCGCGGGTCGTGCGCCTGCTGCCCAACACCCTGATCATCGACGTCACCGAGCATGACCGCCTGGCCGTCTGGCAGGTTGCCGGCCAGGCCTGGGTCATCGACGGCCACGGCAAGGTCATCCCGGGCGCCGACGCGGGCCGCTATCCCAATCTTCCGCTGGTCGTCGGCAAGGGCGCCGAACAGGCCGCCGCCGAGGTGCTGCCGCTGATCGCCCAGCGCCCGCGCCTGATGAGCCGGCTGGAGGCCCTGGTACGCGTGGACGAGCGCCGCTGGGACCTGCGCCTGAAGGACGGCAGCCTGATCCAGCTGCCCGCCACCAACCAGGACGCCGCCCTGATCCAGCTCGACGAGATGGATCAGCGCCGCCGCCTGCTGGAGCTGGGCTTCTCCCGGATTGACCTGAGAACGCCGGAAGAGGTCGCGGTCCGGCCCTCGTCCGCCGACGGTAGAGCTTGAGAGGGCAGGGGATGGCCGGACGGTCTGTGGACAAATCTGTTGACGGTCGGGGCGCGGCGGGCCGCGCGCCGGTCGTGGCCGCGCTCGACCTGGGTCAGTCCAAGGTCGGCTGCTTCATCATGAAGCCCGAGGGCGTGCGTCACGCCGACCGGACCATCCGGGTCGCCGGCGCGGGCCACGTTCAGTCGCGCGGCATCAAGGGCGGCGGCATCATCAGCATGGACGAGGCCGCCCAGGCCATCGGCCACGCCGTCGAGCGCGCCGAGCGCGCCGCGGGCTCTCCCGTCTCGGGCGTCGTCGTCACCACGGCCATCGGCCAGATGGCCAGCCACCGCGTCCAGTCGCGCGTCTCCCTGAGCCAGAACCCGGTCGGCGACGCCGACCTGGCCCGCGCCATCGGCATGGCCCTGGCGCAGATTCGCCTGCCCAACCGGCGGCCGATCCACGTCCTGCCGATCGCCTGGTCGGTCGACGGCGCGCGCGGCGTGCACGACCCGCGCTCGATGCGCGGCCATTCGCTGGGCCTCGACCTGCTGGTCGTCTCCATGGCCGAGAGCGCCTTCACGGCGCTGAGCCACTGCCTTGAACTGGCGCACCTGGACCTGCAGGGCGTGGTCGCCGCGCCGGTGGCCTCGTCGCTGGCCGCGCTGGAAGACGACGAGATGGATCTCGGCTGCGTCTGCATCGACATGGGCGGCGGCGCGACCTCGGCGGCGGTCTGGGGCGGACGCAGCCTGCTGCACATCGAATCGCTGAACGTCGGCGGCGACCATGTCACCGCGGACATCGCCCGCGGCCTGTCGACCTCCCGCGCGGGGGCCGAGCGGCTCAAGACCCTGCACGGCTCGGCCATGGCCTCGGCGAACGAGGACCGCGAGATGCTGGAGGCCCCGCCGCGCGGCGAGGATCCGTCCGCCGGGCCGGTCGTGGTGCCGCGCGCCATGCTGAAAACCGTCATCGCCCCGCGCGTGGAGGAGACGCTGGAGCTGCTCCGCGACCGCCTGCGCAGCGCCGGCGTAGGCTTGGAGCCGGGCGCCGGCCTGGTCCTGACCGGCGGCGCGAGCCAGCTGAACGGCGTGCGCGAACTGGCGGTGCGGGTGTTCGACCGCCCGGTCCGCCTCGGCAAGCCCCAACGGGCGCCTCACCTGGCCGACGCCGCCTCCGGCCCGGCCTTCTGTTCGGCCGCGGGCGTGCTGCTGCGGGCCGCCTACGGCCCGCGCGAAGCCGTTTCGGCCCGCAAGCTGATGTCCCGGCAGATCACCGCCGCGGACGCCCCCCGCGCCCACGCCGGCGGCCTGGTGGCCCGCGCCGCAGGCTGGCTGCGCGAGAACCTTTAAGGCGCCGCCGAGGCGAGCCGCGACGCCCGCAGGGTCGCATTTTGCCGCTATCTCGCCGCAAGAGGCGGTTTTTCTCGCTTGGATGGCGAGACTGTGTCCGGATTGTAACAACCGAGGTCTCGAGTGGTCGCCATGCGGCCACATTCTCTTGTCGCCGCCATCTTTGCTGCTAGCGTGCCGAGAGAAGCAGTGTGCCGTTCTGTGACGGTCGCTGCGTCCTGCATCATCATCGGTTGGGGCCCAACACATGCTAATCAAGCGCAAGTACCTCTTTGGCACGACGATCCTGGCGGGGGTCATGGCTGTGGCGGCTCCGGCCTTCGCGCAGAGCCAACTTCCGGGCGTCACCGTCCAGGGCGAGTCCGCCCAAGACGCGACCGACCTCGGCGAAGTCGTCATCACCGGCACGCGTATCCGTCGTGACCCGACCAACTCGCCGACCCCGCTGATCCAGGTGAACCGCGAGCAGCTGCTGGAAACCGGCCAAGCGACCGTCATCGACTACCTGGCCACCATCCCGGCCCTGTCGAACTCGCAGGTTCCGTCGGACACCACCGGCGCGCTGAACATCGGCGGCCTGTCGCTGGCCAACCTGCGCTC
>NZ_JAHFPF010000329.1 GCF_023259385.1 Brevundimonas sp.
GGGACATTCATTTGACCGCAAGCCCTGCCGCCCTATGGTGAAAATGTGGCCATGACCCGGCCCGCGCTCCGGACGACGTGTCGCCCCCATGAAGCAATTCTTCCTCACGATGGCGGGCGTCTTCGCCGGGCTGTTCCTGTTCTTCGTCATCATCCCCTTCGTCTTCCTGGCGATCGCGATCAGTTCGCTGAGCGCCAAGGAGCCCACGCCGGGGCACACGGTGCTGGAGCTGGACCTGCGCGAGGGACTGACCGACCAGGCGCCGACCAATCCGTTCGCGGTGTTCGGCGGCGGCGGGCTGTCGACCATGCAGATCGTCGACACCCTGGCCCAGGCCGAGACCGACACCCGGGTGAAGGCCCTGCTGATCCGCCTGCCGGAAGGGGGCGTCACTCCGGCCGCCGCCGACGAGATCCGTCAGGCGATCCGCCGCTTCCGCCGCTCGGGCAAGGTCGTCATCGCCCACAGCCAGGGCTTCCAGCCCATCGGCACGACGGTCTCCAGCTACATGCTGGGCGCCGCGGCGTCCGAGCTGTGGATGCAGAACACGGCCAGCTTCCAGCTGGCGGGCTTCTCGGCGGAGAGCGTCTTCCTGGGGCGCGCCTTCGAGAAATACGGCGTCGAGGCCCAGTTCGAGCAACGCTACGAGTATAAGAACGCGGTCAACGAATACACGCAGAGCGACTTCACCGCCGCCCACCGCGAGGCGATGACGGCGTGGATGACCTCCATCTACGACAGCGCGCTGAACAATGCGGCGCAGGACCGCCGCACGACCCTGCCGCAGCTGAAAGCGGTCATCGAGGCCGGGCCCTATTCGGCCGCCGACGCCCTGCAGCGCCGCCTGATCGACAAGATCGGCCAGGTCGAGGAGGCCGAGGCCGAGGTCAAGCGCCGCGCCGGCAAGGGCGCCGAGATCATGGAGTTCCACGACTACGCGGCCTCGATCGGCGAGCGCGCCGGCTCGGGCAGCGAGGCCATCGCCATCGTCAGCGGCGAGGGGGCCATCGTGACCGGCCGCAGCGGCGGGGCCAGCCCGTTCGGCGAGGGCTCGTCCATCACCTCGGACGACACGGCCAAGGCCATCTATGACGCGATCGAGGACAAGGACGTGAAGGCCATCGTCTTCCGCGTGTCGTCGCCCGGCGGCTCGCCGGAGGCTTCGGAACAGATCCTGGCCGCCGTTCGCGCCGCCAAGGCGGCGGGCAAGCCGGTGGTCGTCTCGATGGGCGAATACGCGGCCTCGGGCGGTTACTGGATCAGCTCCGAAGCCAACTGGATCGTGGCCCAGCCGACGACCCTGACCGGCTCGATCGGGGTGTTCGGCGGCAAGTTCGTGCTGGCCGACGCCCTGGGCCGGTTCGGGGTGGACATGCGCCACCTGACCGTCGGCGGCGAATACGCCGACGCCTTCTCCCCCTCGCAGGAGTTCACCCCGGCCCAGCGCGCCGCCTTCGCGGCCCAGATCGACCGGACCTATGAAGAATTCATCGCCCGCGTCTCGGCCGGTCGCCGTCTGCCGCCCGCCCGGGTGCGCGAGATCGCCCGAGGCCGGGTGTGGACCGGCGCCCAGGCCCGCGGCATCGGCCTGGTGGATCAGCTGGGCGGCATCGAGGAGGCCGTCGCCAAGGCCAAGGAACTGGCCCGCATCCCGGCCGGGACCGAGGTCCGCTTCAAGCGCTATCCGGAAGCCGGTTCGACGTTCGAGGCCCTGTCGAAGATGTTCGGCGTCTCGGGCGAGGCGGCGCGGGTGCTGGTCGGCATCGGCGGGGTCATGAACGACCCGCAGGCGGAGGCGACCGTTCGCCGCATCCAGACCGACCGCGCACGGGCTTCGGGCGCGTCGGTGCTGGCTGAGCAGCCCTACTGACCGGCCCGGACACTCGCCTGTGAAGCGGCCCATCATTGACCGGCCGACCCTATGGACCGACATTGGGGGTTCGGCGTTGTACGCAGCGCCCCTGAAGGTGAAGTCATGACCGAGTCCGAACGCCTGATCTTCGGCCCCGCCGCCCGGCGGCCCTCCAATGGCCTGCTCGCCCCCGTGGTGTGGCTGTTCGGCCTGATCGCCACCCTGGTCGCCATGGCCATCGGCGCCGTGCTGGCGGTGGTGACCGCCGCCGCCGTGGCCGTGATCGCCGTGATCGCCGCCGTGCTGGTGTTCGTGGCCGGCCTGGCCATGCGCGCCCGCCGGACCATGACCCGGCGCGACCGCCGCGCCGACGACGGCGTCATCGAGGCCCGCAAGGTCGGCGACGCCTGGGTCGCCTACGGCTGGGAGCGGACGGGCCGGTAAGGCTGCGCCGCCATGCTGGTCGTCAAGGACGCGCCATCCCCCAATTTCGATATGCGCCGGGCCCCGCCGGACATGCTGGTGCTGCACTACACCGGCATGCAGACGGGCGAGGCCGCGGTCGCGCGGCTGCGGGATCCGGAAGCCCGGGTTTCGGCCCACTACGTCGTCGACGAGGACGGCTCCATCCTGCGGCTGGTCGATGAGGCGCGCCGGGCCTGGCACGCGGGCCGCGGCGGCTGGCAGGGCGAGACCGACTGCAACGCCGCCTCCATCGGCATCGAGATCGTCAATCCTGGCCATGAGTTCGGCTATCGAGACTTCCCCGAGGTCCAGGTCGACGCCGTGATCAGCCTGATCTCGGACATCCGCACCCGCTGGACCATCCCCGACGCCCGCATCATCGGCCATTCCGACATGGCGCCCGAGCGCAAGCAGGATCCGGGCGAGCGCTTCCCGTGGAAGCGGCTGGCCGGGGTCGGCCACGGCCTGTGGTTCGAGCCCGCGCACGAACGGATCGCCGCCCTGGGCGCGCCGCTGGGGCCGGGCGACGAGGGGCTGGGCGTCATTGTCCTGCGCGCCGGCCTGCACCGGTTGGGCTACACCCTGCCGCCGGGCGGCGACTATGACGAGGCGACCCGCCTGACCGTCGAGGCCTTCCAGCGCCACTGGCGGCCTTCGCAGGTGGACGGCGTCGCCGACGGCGAGACGCGCGCGACCCTGATGGGGGTGCTGCAACTGGCGACAGCGGAGAGCGTCACGGGCGTGTTGCAGTAAGGGGGTGTCCGGAGGACCCAAGGCCCTCCGGACCGGTTTCCTCAG
>NZ_JAHFPF010000099.1:0-5525 GCF_023259385.1 Brevundimonas sp.
ACCGAGGCCAAGCGGCGCTTCACGGTGGAGGACCACGTCCGCGCCACCCAGGGCGTCGAGTGCCGCAAGGACGCGGACGTGATCGACGAAACGCCGATGGCCTACAAGGACATCGACGCCGTGATCGCGGCCCAGTCCGAGCTGATCGAGGTCGTGCACACCCTGCGGCAAGTGGTGTGCGTGAAGGGATGACGGAGGCCGGTCGTGCGCAAGCGCGGCCGGCTTTCGTCGTTCAGGCTCTCGGCGCCCGCGAGGCCAGCACCTTGCGAAGCTGACGCCCGACCGCCAGCGGCCGCCCGTCCTGGGCCCAGGCCGTCGCGTCCTCGACCGTCCAGCCGCCGTGACTGTCGCGCGAGACGAACTCGAAATAGGTCCAGCCGTCCGGCGCCGCGTCCTCCGGCACCGGGCCGAAGAAGTCGTAGCGCAGGTCGGCGGTGGCCGAGACCGCGGGCGGCGGCGGCAGCATGGTCCAATAGACCGGGAAGGTGGCGTCCAGCAGGAAGGCCAGCCGGGCCTCGTCCAGCGGCTTGCCGTCGACGGTGCGCATCCACACCCCCATCCGGTCGGTCTCGTTCTTGCCGAACAGCTGGATGCCGCCGACGAAGCGGTGCTCCACATGGCGAATGAAGTGCGGTCCGAACTGCGGGTCCATCGGCGTCAGCGGCTGCTCCAGCAGCGGCGGCGGGGTGATGGAGGCGGCGCGCAGCTCCGGCCCGTCGCCGGGCTGGCCGAAGGTGATCAGGCCGCTCATCGCCAGCCGGTCGCCCTGCCCCGCCCGCACCGAAGCGTAGGCCGCCGAACGGCCGCCGCGCAGCAGCTCGCTGGTGATGGTCAGCGGCTCGAACCTGGCCCCGATCAGGAACTGGGTCGCCACGGTGCGCAGCGGCGCCGTGATCCCCAGCGTCTCGCGCGCCGCCTTGGCCGCCAGCGCCGCCATCAGCCCGCCGAAGGGCGAGCCCTTCTCGGCCGGCCACGCCGTCGGCGCATTGGAGAATGAGCCGGTCATCGGCGCGATCAGGCCGCCCTGTCCGTCCTCGGTCAGGGTCAGGGCTTCGTCGAGGGTCTGGTGCGTCATGCGATCGGTCTATCGGCAGGAAAGAGCGGGCGGAAGACTGGAATCTTCCGCCCGGAAGTCGAGGGATAAGGATACGTCGGGCATGCGCCGGAACGTGTCCGTAGCCAAACAAGACTGACCTAGTGGGTTCAGATTGGCAACCCTCTTGCAAATCGCCTGACGCGGCGTCACCTTTGCGTCATGGGACGCACAGCCGACTACTCTCGCCAGAGCTGCACCGTCGCCGCCACCCTCGAGGTGATCGGCGACCCGTGGACGATGCTGGTCATCCGCGACGCCTTCAACGGCGTCAGCCGCTTTGAGCAGTGGCAGGAGCGTCTCGGCGTCGCCCGCAACGTGCTGGCCGCTCGGCTCAAGACCCTGGTGCAGCACGGCGTGCTGGAGCCCCGCCTCTATTCCGAGCGCCCGCCGCGCAACGAGTACGTCCTGACCGCCAAGGGCAAGGACCTGTACGGCGTGCTGGTCACCCTGCACGCCTGGGGCGCCAAGCATGTCTACGGCGAGGAGAACGCCGGCCTGACCATGGTCCACAAGGAATGCGGCCACGACCTGTCGCCCCGCATCGCCTGCGGCCACTGCAACGAGATCGTGCGCCCCCGCGACATCCAGCTGATCCACGACCGCAGCCGCATGACCGTCGGCGAGGTCATGCCCGCCAAGGACGAGGCGGCCTGACGGCCGCCGCCTTTCACTGACGCGGCGTCGGAGGCATCCTCCGCGCCATGACCGACTCACACGCCGACGGCCGCTGCGGCTGGTGCGGAACCGCCGACCCGCTCTACATCGCCTATCACGACGAGGAATGGGGCGTGCCCGAGTACGACGCCCGCGCCCTGTGGGAGAAGCTGGTGCTGGACGGCTTCCAGGCCGGGCTGGCGTGGATCACCATCCTGAGGAAGCGCGAAGGCCTGCGCGACGCCTTCCACGGCTTCGATCCCGAGATCGTCGCCCGCTACGGCGAGGACGACATCCAGCGCCTGCTGGGCGACGCCCGCATCATCCGCTCGCGCGCCAAGATCAACGCCGCCATCCGCGGCGCGCAGATCTGGCTGGAGATGCGCGACAATGGCGAAGACTTCTCCGCCTGGCTCTGGTCCTTCGTCGGCGGGGCGCCGATCCAGAACGAGTGGGCCGATTTCCGCGACGCCCCGACCCAGACCGAAGCGTCCGTCGCCATGGCCAAGGCGCTGAAGAAGCGCGGCTTCAACTTCTGCGGCCCGGTGATCGTCTATGCCTTCATGCAGGCCGTGGGCATGGTCAACGATCACCAGACGACCTGCTTCCGTCACGCCCAGGTTCGTGCGATGCCCCGCCCGTGAGTTCTGACCGCACCTTCCCGACCCTGGCGCTCGAGACCCTGCTGGCCCAATCCAGCGGCGGCCTGGTTTGCGGCGTGGACGAGGCCGGGCGCGGACCCTGGGCCGGTCCCGTCTCGGCGGCGGCGGTGATCCTGAACCCCGACGACCTCCCCGAGGGCATGGACGACTCCAAGGTCCTGACTGAAAAGCGCCGCGCGGCGCTGGAGCCCCAGATCAAGGCCCGGGCGCTGGCCTGGGGCGTCGGCTTCGCCTCGGCGCGCGAGATCGAGGAGCTGAACATCATCGGCGCCACCGGCCTGGCCATGTGCCGGGCCATCGAGGCCATGGCGATCCCGCCGGTCGCGGCGCTGGTCGACGGCAACTACCGCTTCAAGCTGCCTTGCCCGATCCAGACGGTCGTCGGCGGCGACGGCCTCAGCCTGTCCATCGCGGCCGCGTCAATCCTGGCCAAGACGGCGCGGGATCGGGTGATGATCGAGCTTGATACGCTTTATCCGGCCTACGGCTTCGCCCGGCACAAGGGCTACAACGCGCCGATCCACTCTGAAGCGCTGCAGACCCACGGCCCCTGCCCCGAACACCGGCGCAGCTGGGGTCCGGTGAAGGCTCTGCTGGGAAGCTAAACTCTAGATCTGCAGCGCCCCGCCCAGCAGGGCGCCCATCAGCGCCGCCACGACTCCGCCGCCGACGATCACGGCCCAGCCGGGGATGGCGCGAACCATGTCGCCGACCGTCGGCTCGGGTACGACCGGCGCGTCGTTGGCGATCTCGGTGCGGAAGCGGGCGGCGGTGGGCGGTTTCCACGCCACCGCCTCGAAGGCGTCAGCGGCCCGGCCATAGGCGCGGGCGCCGTGCAGCCGGTGCGAAGGGGTCATCGACAACGGTTCCATGGCGGACACAACGGCCCCGGACTCCGACCGTTCCCTTAAGCGGCGTCGGCGAGGTCCAGCCGGCGCTCGCCGACCACGAACAGGTATTCGACGTTGCGCAACCGTCCGACCGTCCCGACCTTCTCACCCTTGGGGCTGTGGATGCCGATGCGGGCGCCGACGTAGCGGGGCCGGGCGATCTCGATCACCTGCACCTCGCCGCGCGTGGACAGCATGGCCACCAGCTGCTCGCGGCTCAGATAACCCTCGTCGTTGAAGGACACGACCAGGTTCGGCGCCTTCAGCCCGCCGATCACCGCCTCCAGCGCCGGGCCGATGCCGGGGCGGCTGTTGAAGGCGCTCTTGCGGGTCTTCACGTCGATCCGCTTGTTGGCGACGCCATAGGTCTCGGGCTTGTCCCACAGCACCAGACTTTCCCAGCAGTGATAGTTCCCCAGATAGGAATGCTGGTTGTAGGGCGGATCCAGGTAAACGAGGTCGGCCTCGATCTCCGGCGCGAGGGCCACCGCATCCGCATGGGTCGCTCGGCAGGGTCCGCCCGCGACACCCGGCAGGATGTCCGGCATGCGCAATTCCAGCGGCTTCAGCGCCCTCGGGGCCCAAGTCTTCATATAGGCCATCTGCAGGCCCGCCGTGGAATCCACCCGGTCCGCCGCCTCCATCAGGGCGACCAGGGCGATGGCCTCCAACTCCGGCTCAAGCGCCAGGGCGGTGATCCGGTCGCGCATGGCGTCCACCACCGCGCCGTTGTCGGGATGGAAGAAGCGGGCGTCCTCGCAAAAGGCCTTGGTGAACCAGCCGCGCGCCGGCGTGACCGTGCGCAGCTCGGCCAGCACGACCTCGGCCCGCTCCAGCCAGCGCTCGCGGTCGGCCTGCACATAGGCGGTGGCCAGGGTGTGGGCGTAGGCGTTGTGATCGTTGGACCAGACCCGGAAGCCCTGTCCCTTCAGCGCGTGCCCCACCCGGGCCGAGCCGGAAAACAGGTCGCAGACCGTCCCGCCCTGCGGCAGCAGGGTCGCGACCGTCGCTGTCACCTGGCCCAGCAAGGCGCGCTTGGAGCCGATGTATTTGATCAAGACGCCCCCTTCGCGAGGGATCAGGCGCGGCCCTTGCCGCCCTTCTTGGTCGGAGCATGCGCCAGACGCAGCAGATTCGCAGCCCCCGGCGCGCCGAAGGGCGTGCCCGCCAGGATCAGGATGCGCTGGCCGGGCTCGGCCAGGCCGTAGGTCATCGCGCTGTTCACCGCGTCCTCGGTGACGTCCTCCAGCGAGGTCGGCTCCTTGCCCAGCCGGGTCTCCAGTCCCCAGACCAGCGCAAGACGGCGCGCGGTGTCGGGATTGGGCGTCAGGGTCAGGATCGGCTGCAGCGGCCGTTCGCGGGCCATGCGTCGAGCGGTCCCGCCCAGGGTCGTGAAGACCACGATACAGGCCGTCGCCTGCGAGTCCGCGGCCTTGCGGGCGGCGGCGACCAGGGCGTCGACGTCGTGCTCCTCCATGCCCGCGTGCTCGGCGTCCATCAGGCTGGGCCACAGGGGATCCTGCTCCACCCGCTCGATGATACGGCTCATGATGCCCACGGCTTCCAGAGGATACTGGCCCGAGGCGGTCTCGGCCGACAGCATCATCGCGTCCGCGCCCTCATAGACGGCGTTGGCGACATCGGACGCCTCGGCGCGGGTCGGCGCCGGCGACGCGGTCATCGATTCCAGCATCTGCGTCGCCACGATCACCGGCACGCCGCGCTGGCGGGCGGAGCGGATGATCTGCTTCTGCGCCACCGGGACCTCCTCCGGCTCCAGCTCGACCCCCAGGTCGCCGCGGGCGACCATGACGCCGTCGCAGTAGTCCAGGATGCTCTCCAGCTGGGCCAGGGCCTGCGGCTTCTCGATCTTGGCCAGGCAGGCGGCCCGTCCCTTCACCAGTTGCTTCAGCTCGGCCATGTCCTCGGCCTTCTGGACGAAGCTGAGGGCGACCCAGTCCACGCCGATGCGCAGGGCGAAGGCCAGGTCCTCGCGGTCCTTGGGGGTCAGGGCCGAGACCGGGATCACCGCCTCGGGCACCGCGACGCCCTTGCGGTCCGACAGCTTGGAGCCGCTCTCGACCGTGACGTCGGCCCAGGTGTCATGGCGCTCGCCGACGCGCAGCCGCACCCGCCCGTCGTCCAGCAGCAGCAGCATGCCGGTGCGCAGCGCCTTGAAGATTTCGGGGTGGGGCATCTGAACCCGCGTCTCGTCGCCGGGCG
>NZ_JAHFPF010000099.1:5535-9083 GCF_023259385.1 Brevundimonas sp.
ACGCTTCAGCGCCAGTTCGGCGCCGCGCACGGCCTTCAGGGCGGCGGCGTGGTCCTCGTGTGAGCCGTGGCTGAAGTTGAGGCGGAACACGTCCACCCCCGCCTGGGCGAGGGCCTTCACCGTACCGGGCGCCCGGCTGGCCGGTCCAAGGGTGGCGACAATGCGCGCGCGCCGGGCTCTGTTCATCGTGTGGTTCCGGCCTGTGAGAGGATCGAGCGCCCCTTGTGCCTATGAAACGCGGAGCGGGTAAGGCCGCTCCGGTTCCCGAAACACGAAGTTATGAGTGAATCTCGGGGCTTGATTTCAACCAAAAATGGATATCAATGTTATCTGCACGGGAGGCGTTCATGAAAACTAGGGTCCTGATCGTCGGCTTGTCCATCGGTGCGTTGGCCGTCAGCGGCTGCGTCTCACCCAAGATCGCGGCGGCGCAGAAGCTGGGCGTCGCGGGCGTGGAGGCCAGCGCCGGCCTGCTGACCTCGGCCACCAGCGTCGAAAGCGGGTTCCAGGAGTCCCTGCGCCAGGATCGCTTCCTTCGGGCCCTGCAGACCCAGACGCCGTTCGTTCGGCTCGCACCCGGCCAGACGCCGCCCTGCTACATTCCGCCGGGCCCGCCGGTGATCACCGCCGTCCCCGCCTCCAGCCCGGATCCCGCTGTCGATCGCGTCGCGGCCTCGCTCAGGGCGAGGACGAACCTGGCCAGGTCGCTGGTCCAGACCTACGCCAGCTGGAACAGCCTGGCGGACTACGACGCCTACGGCCAGGTCCAGGCCGGCGTCGATGGCGTGGTGAGCGCCGCCAACACCTTGCGGGCGCAATGGAACCTGCAACCGATCTCCACGGGCGCGGGCGCGATCGCCAGCGGCTTGGCCGGCGCCTGGGCCAGCGACCACCAGGCGGAGCGCCTGCTGAGCTCGTCGCGGGACATCAGCGCGGCGCTGAAGGGATACCGCGAGGCCCTGGCCGTCGGCGCGGTCCCGACGGTCTCGGTCATGAGCAATCAGGTCGGTCAGCGCTACGACCTGACGGTGGCTCTGTGGCGGCGCGGCTATCTGGACGCCAACACCCTAGTCGCCAACCTCGGGCTGGCAGGCGAACTGACAGTGCTGCCCGCCTCGCCCGATCTTCGGTTCAACGCCGCGGATGAGGGGACCTGCCGGACCATCCAGACCTATCTGGACACCGAGAAGCTCCAGCGGATCGACGCCGCGGCGAGCGACTATCAGAGCCAGATCGACGTGGTGGACGCCCTCATCGGCCTTCACGACCGGTTCGAGAAGGGCGACGGCATGTCCATCGCCCACATGGACGCCCTGATCGACAGACTGACGGCCATCGCCACCCTTCTGGGACCTGAGGAGGCAGAGGAATGAGAAGCGCCACGCCGGAGTTCAAGGAGATCGAATCCGCCTGGTTCATCATCCGGGCGCGGTTCGACGATCTCAGCATGATGGCCCCGACGGCCGAGGCGCGGATGCGATTGCTCGACGACCGGGACGGCGCGCGCGACGCCTATTATCTCGCCCTGAGCAAGGCCTTCGACCAGGGCGACGGCTTCGTCAAGAACACGCTCAAGGCGCTGAAAGACGCGAACTCGAAACTGCAGACGGCCTTGGCGGACCTGACAGATCTGGTCGCGGTGCTGGGCTTGATCTCCTCCGTCGCGCAGCTGATGGCGGCGCTTGCGGCCATGGGAACCTGAGCTATCGGAGCGGACAGGTCGCGCCGCCGGGCGCCTGCAGATCGATGCAGCGGCCGTCCAGGCCGGCCGGGGTCTGCACCCCGACGATCGGCGCCAGGGTCGGGGCGATGTCGATGGTGCGGATGGGCAGGAAGCGCTCCTGCCCCTGCGCGCCCGGCCACCAGAAGATGATCGGCACGCGGCGGTCATAGTCCCAGGGCGTTCCGTGATTGGCGATGGTGCCGCCGACCCGGCCGCCCGAGACCACGTTCTCGGCCAGGGCGATGATCAGGTCCGGCGAGCGCTCGGCCACGGCCGACAGCCGCATCCGCTGGCGCACGGTCATCAGGTCCGGCGTCAGGGTCGCCGGCGGCAGGGGCTCGGCCAGCAGCACGTCGCGGCTCTCGGCGAAGGCCACGTCCGCATTGGCGCGCAGCAGCGGCAGAGCCGCCTCAATGATGCGAGTGCGCAGCGGCTCCGGCAGGCCCTTGTGATCCTTGTCGCCGACCATAAGCCCGCTGCCGCCCGAGGACAGGGGGTCGTAATCCAGGCCGAAGCGGGCCTTCAGCGCGCCGTTGATGTTCGCCAGCCGCTGCGGATCGGCGCGATGGGCGTGCGGATAGCCGCGCACGGCCAGCCGCTCGACGAAGTCCGAGCCGCCGTGGTCCGCGGTCAGGACGACGATGCTGCCCTGCGGCAGGCGCTGCAGGAAACGGCCCAGCGCCGCGTCGAGGCGGTACATCTGCTCGCACATCTCCGGTCCCTGGGTGCCGAAGCTGTGGCCGATGCGGTCGGTCCCCGACAGGCTGACGCCCAGCATGTCGACCACGCCGCGGCGGCCCAGCTGCTTCGTCTCCAGCAGTTCGGTCGCGGCCTCCAGCGTCAGCTCGTCGAGCATGGGCGAGGTGTCGAGCGCGAAATTCTGGGGCGGCAGGTCGGAATGGAAGGTTCGGCCGTTGATCCGCCAGTCGCCGGTCAGGCGGCGGCAGACGTCGTGGGTGTAGGTCCAGGCGGCGGGCGTGACGCGCAGCCGCTCGGCGATGCGGGCGTTCAGCGCCGCCACGGGCGCCAGCCGCGCCGTGGGCGTCTGGCCCGGCTCGACATAGGTCGTGAAGCCGAAGCCGTCGGTGTACCAGAAGGCCCCGTCGCCGAGGTGGCCGTTCAGGTTGATGGCGCCGCGATCCTTGCCCGACACCGCATAGACGCGGCTCTGCGGGCTGGCCGTCTTCAGCCAGTCGGCCAGGGTCGTGACCTCCAGCTGTCCGGGGCCGACCGGACCGTTGTCGCTGGTGTCGTCGCCATGGGCCAGATGGTTGGCCGGCGCGGCCAGGCAGTAGACCTCTTTCCCCGTGGCCGGATCGACCCAGTCGTTGGCCGGAATGCCCGTGCGGGCCGGGTTCATGCCCGTCAGCACGGTCGAGTGGCCGGGGCAGGTCTCGGTCAGGCCGTGTTGCTGGAAGCCGTTGGCGTGGACCCGGCCCTGCTGCGCCAGCACGGCCAGGCCCCCGGTGAAGTCGTCACGATACTGGTTGAACAGATTGGCGCTGAACTGGTCGATGACGATGGTCACCACCAGCGTCGGCCGGGCGGTCGATTCGGCGACCGGCGCGGCGACCGGCGCGGGCTCCGACGGCGCAGCGGCGTCCGCCGGCCACCAGCCCTGAACGGTGCTGCAGGCGCCCAGCGCCAGAAGGCTCACGGCGGCGAGGGCGGTTCGAACTCGGTTCACTCGGGCGTCTCCTGCGATGCCGCCGCCTAGCCTGTCCGCGCGACAGCTCTGCGACAGCGGCGGACCGCTACCGCGAGACACCGCGTCCGGCTAGCCCCCTCAGCCCGCGCTGTAGCTGGTCTTGGTCTGGGTGAAGAA
>NZ_JAHFPF010000099.1:9093-11562 GCF_023259385.1 Brevundimonas sp.
GAAGCCCTGCTCGCGCGCGCCGTAGCTGGACGACTTCGTCCCGCCGAACGGCACGTGATAGTCGACCCCCGCCGTCGGCAGGTTGACCATGGTCATTCCCGCCTTCGCCCGACGCTGGAAGTCGCGCGCGTGCTTCAGCGAGCTGGTGACGATGCCCGCCGACAGGCCGAACTCGACCCCGTTGGCGATCTCCAGCGCCTCTTCGTAGCTCTTCACGCGGATGGTCGAGGCGACGGGTCCGAAGACCTCCTCATTATTGATCCGCATGTCCGCCAGGGTGTCGGCGATCAGGGTCGGCTGGACGTACCAGCCCGGCTTGTCCAGCTTCAGACGGTCGCCGCCGGTGACGATCCGGGCGCCCTCGCCGCGGGCGACCTCGACGTAGCTGTAGGCGGTCTCCATCTGGGCCTCGCTGACCGCCGGGCCCATCTGGGTGTTCGGATCCAGCGCGTCGCCGACCCGCAGGGCGGCGACCTTCTCGGCCAGCAGGGCCACGAACCGGTCGTGAATTCCGTCCTGCACGATCAGGCGGCTGGAGGCGGTGCAGCGTTGGCCGGTCGCGAAGAAGGAGCCGTCCAGGGCGATGTTCACCGCCCGCTCCAGATCGGCGTCGTCCAGCACGATCAGCGGGTTCTTGCCGCCCATCTCCAGCTGCACCCGGGCCTGGCGCGCGACCGTCCCCGCCGCCACGCCGGCGCCGACGCCCTGCGAGCCGGTGAAGGAGACCCCGACGACATCCTTGTGATCCACGATGGCCTGGCCCACACGGCCACGGCCGATGACCATGTTCATGACGCCCTTGGGCAGGCCCGCCTCGTGCAGGATGGCGACCAGCGCTTCGGCGGTGGCGGGGGTCGGACCGGCGGGCTTCAGCACCACCGTATTGCCGAAGGCCAGGGCGGGCGCGGCCTTCCAGGCGGGGATGGCGATGGGGAAGTTCCACGGCGTGATCAGGCCATAGACGCCGACAGGCTGGCGATAGGTCTGGATCTCCACGCCCGGCCGGGTCGAGGCCAGGTTCTGGCCGTGCAGGCGCAGGGCCTCGCCGGCGAAATACTTCAGGATGCGGGCGGCGCGGGCGGTTTCGCCGACGCCTTCCGCCAGCGTCTTGCCCTCCTCGCGCGACAGCAGTCGGCCGACGCTTTCGCGGCGCTCCATCAACAGGCTGCCGGCGCGGTCCAGGATGTCCGAGCGCACCTCGGGCGAGGCGTCCGCCCAGCTCGGGAAGGCCGCCTTGGCCGCCGCGACCGCGTCGCCGACGTCCGAGGCCGAGCCGTCGGGTGTGCGGGCCACCACCTCGCGGGTGTCCGACGGATTGATGCTCTCGGCGGGCCGATCGCCGCTCGTCCGCTCGCCGTTGATCCAGTGCGAAAGGTCGAGCGTGTCGGTCATGGAAGGCGTTCCCTGCAGAAGTCGGTCGGACGGACGCGGCCCCATCGGGACCGCATCCGCCGACCGCGCCTCAGGCCGCCGGCTTCAGCGTCCAGTCCGGGCGCACGAAGTGGCAGGTGTAGCCTTCCGGATAGCGCTCCAGATAGTCCTGATGTTCAGGTTCGGCCTCCCAGAAGGGCCCGACCGGCTCGACCTCGGTGACCACCTTGCCCGGCCACTGTCCGGACGCCTCCACATCGGCGATGGTCTCCTCGGCGATGCGCTTCTGATCCTCGTCGGCGTAGTAGATGGCCGAGCGGTAGCTGAGGCCCCGATCGTTGCCCTGCCGGTTCAGCGTCGTCGGATCGTGGATCTGGAAGAAGAACTCCAGCAGCTGCCGATAGCTGATCTCCTTCGGATCGAAGACGATCTCGATCGCTTCGGCGTGGGTTCCGTGGTTGCGGTAGGTGGCGTTGGGCACGTCGCCGCCGCTGTAGCCGACGCGGGTCGAAATCACGCCCTTGTAGCGCCGCAGCAAATCCTGCATGCCCCAGAAGCAGCCTCCCGCCAGAACGGCGCGCTCGGTCGTCTCGCTGCCCATGATCGGTCCTTTCTTCGCGCGCCCTCGCGGCGCGGCTTCCATCTTGAAATAGGCGCTCGCGGAAGCGAGGAAAGGCTCGACTGGCGCAACGGCGGTTTTGTCCAGATTTCGTCCCTATTGAAAGGCTATGGCCCGCGCGCATGAACGCGTCGCCCGACATCCCGGCCGCAGGCCTCGAAGCGGTGTTCACCGAGATGCGCCCGGCGCTGATCCGGCGGGCGTCGGCCATGGGCGCGGGCGGCGACGCCGAGGACGTGGTCCAGGATGTCTGGCTCAAGATCGGCAACGCCGACGGACCGGTCGCCAACCCCCAGGCCTATCTGCTGCGCATGGTCTACACCGCCGTGCTGGACCGGCGCCGCGGCGCGCGGCGGACGGCGGCGCGGGATGCGGCCTGGGCCAGCCCGGCCAACCTGCCCGAGGACGCCGTCGAACCGGCGGACGCGGAACGCCGCCTGATCGCGGTCCAGGCCTTGGCGGCGGTCGAGGCGCGCCTG
>NZ_JAHFPF010000100.1 GCF_023259385.1 Brevundimonas sp.
CCGGCGCTTCTCGGAGAACAAAGTGCAGGAAATCCTGGCCGGCCCCGCCGGAACGTTCGTCTTCATCGTTCCGATGATCGTGCTGTTCTACTTCCTGATGATCCGCCCGCAGCAGCAACAGATGAAGCGGCACAAGGCGATGATCGAGGCGGTCAAGCGCGGCGACACCGTCACCCTGTCGAACGGCATGATCGGCAAGGTCACGCGCGTCGAGAACGACGAAGCCATGGTCGAGATCGCCCAGGGCGTGAACGTCCGCGTGATCAAGTCCATGATCGCCGACGTGCGCAACCGCACCGCGGTCGCCGCCAACGACGCCAAGGCCTGATCGGTCTCCTGAAAGGTTCGGGACAGCCCGCATGATCCATCTGTCGCGCTGGAAGGTCATCCTTCTCGCCCTGTCCGTCGTCTTCGGCCTGCTGTTCGCGGCGCCCAACATGCTGAGCCCGGCCCAGCGTGACGCGCTGCCGGGCTGGCTGCCGAAGAGCATCCTGAACCTGGGTCTCGACCTGCAGGGCGGTTCGTACCTGCTGCTGGAAGTCGATGTGCCGGCCATGCGCGCCGCGCGGCTGAACAACCTGGCCGAGGACGCCCGCACCGTGCTGGCCGAAGCCAGCATCGGCGTCAGCACCATCTCCCGCCAGAGCGACGGCGTCATCGTCACCCTGGCGGATCCGTCGCAGATGGAACAGGCGCAGGCGGCCATGCGCGCCCTGGTCGTCAACAGCCCGACCGGCACGGACCGCCTGGTCCAGCGCCAAGGCTCCGACCGTCTTCGCTACGCCTTCACTGAAGCGACGATGAACTCCATGGCGTCCGACGCCGTGACCCAGTCGATCGAAGTCGTGCGCCGCCGTCTGGACAGCACCGGCACCAAGGAAATCTCCATCACCCGCCAGGGCGCGGACCGCATCGTGGTCCAGGCTCCGGGCCAGAGCGACCCGGCCGAGCTGGAACGCCTGATCGGCCAGACCGCCCAACTGACCTTCCAGATGGTCGACGTCGAGAACTCGATCCAGGAGGCGCTGAACGGTTCGGTGCCGCCGGATTCCGAAGTTCTCCCTGGCGCTGACCCGCGCGGGCCCGCCTTCTACCTTGTGAAGCGCCGCATCCTGGTCTCGGGCGAGAACCTGACAAAGGCCGAGGTCACGCAGGACCAGAACCAACGCACCGCCATCGGCTTCCGCTTCGACGGCGCCGGCGCCCGCCGCTTCGGCGAGGCGACCGCGGCCAACATCGGCAAGCCCTTCGCCATCATCCTGGACGGCAAGGTCATCTCGGCGCCGTCGATCCGCAGCGCCATCACCGGCGGCTCCGGCGTCATCGAAGGCAACTATTCGATCCAGGAAGCCTCCGAGATGGTCAACCTGCTGAACGGCGGCGCCCTGCCGGCTCCGCTGAAGGTCGAGGAGCGCCGGACCGTGTCGGCCGAACTGGGCGAGGACGCCGTGTCGGCGGGCGCCCTGTCGACGGCCATCGGCTTCGGCATCATCGTGCTGTTCATGATCCTGGCCTACGGGATGCTGTTCGGCGGCATCTCGGTCATCGGCCTGGTGTTGAACGGCCTGCTGATCGTGGCCTGTATGAGCCTTGTCGGCGCCGCCCTGACCCTGCCGGGCATCGCGGGCCTGATCCTGACCTTCGCCGTGGCTGTCGACGCCAACGTGCTGATCTATGAGCGGATGCGCGACGAGGCCCGGGCGGGCCGCAGCGTCATCGCCTCGATGGACGCCGGCTTCTCCAAGGCCATGGCCACCATCATAGACGCCAACGTCACCACCCTGGTGGCCGCGGCGATCATGTTCGTCTTCGGCGCCGGCCCGGTTCGCGGCTTCGCCTGGACGCTGGGCATCGGGGTGTTCACCTCGGTCCTGTCGTCCGTGCTGGTGGCGCAGGTGCTGCTGGCGTTCTGGCTGAAGACGGCCAAGCCCAAAAAACTGCCGATCGCGGAGTGATGGCGATGCGTGGATGGCCCCTCATCAAACTGCTGCCGCAGAAGACGAATTTCCACTTCGTGAAGTACGCCCGCTATGCGGCCTTCCTGTCGGTGATCCTGTGCGTCGCCTCGATCGTCGCCTGCTTCGTTCCCGGCCTGAACATGGGCATCGACTTCCGGGGCGGCGCCTCACTGGAAGTGTCCAAGCCGGCCGGCCAGGTGGTCAACCTGGAAGAGGTTCGCGGCGCGGTCAGCGGCCTGGACCTCGGTGACGTCGGCGTGCAGGGCATCGCCCGGCGCGACAACAACATCGACGACGGCTCCACCGCCATCGTGCGCTTCCAGGTGCCGGACGGCCGCGACCAGACCGTCGTGGTGAACCAGGTCGAGGCCGCCATCACCCAGGCGACCGGCGAGGTCACCTATTCGGGCGTCAGCGTCGTTGGCTCCAAGGTGTCGGGCGAACTGTTCCAGTCCGGCCTGCTGGCGCTGGGTTCGGCCATCGTCCTGATGTTCCTGTACATCTGGTTCCGCTTCGAGCCGCAGTTCGGCTTCGGCGCGGTCGCCGGCCTGCTGCACGACGTGGTCCTGACCTTCGGCCTGATCGTGGTGTTCAAGCTGGAATTCAGCCTGACCATGGTGGCCGCGATCCTGACCGTCATCGGCTATTCGATGAACGACACGGTCGTCGTGTTCGACCGTCTTCGCGAGAACCTGCGCAAGTACAAGACCATGCCGCTGCGCGACGTGATCGACCTGTCGCTGAACGAGACCCTGTCGCGGACGATCATCACCGGCGTGACCGCGGTCATGGTGCTCGCGGCCCTGGCGGTCTTTGGCGGCGAAGCCCTGTTCGGCTTCTCCATCGCCCTGATGTTCGGGATCATCATCGGCACCTATTCGTCGATCTATGTCGGCGCGCCGATCATCCTGCTGTGGGGCGTGAAGCGCGGCGGCGCCGCCGACGACGCCAAGCCGATCAAGCTGGGCATGGCCTCGCGCCCGTAATCCGGAAGATTCTCCCTCCCCTCGTGGGGAGGGTGGACCGCGTAGCGGGACGGGTGGGGGAACCGGGCGCTCGGATGCGGACCCCACCCCGTCGTCGCTGACGCGCCGACATCCCTCCCCATGAAGGGGAGGGAGGGGTACGGTGCCGCTTCAACGATTCTCGCCCGGGGAGGGGCGACGACATGGGCAAGCTGCTTTCCAACTTCCGCACCACCATCCTGCTGAGCCTCGCGCTGGCGGCGGTCATGATCTTCGCCTTCGGCCGCACCGCGCCGGGCGGCTTCGATCTCGGCTTCTGGCAGGCCACGTTCCGCTGGGCGCACCTGGCGTCGGGCATCCTGTGGATCGGCCTGCTGTACTATTTCAACTTCGTCCAGATCCGGGTCATGCCGGCGATCCCGGCGGAGCTGAAGCCGGCCATCGGCAAGCATATCGCGCCCGAGGCCCTGTTCTGGTTCCGCTGGGCGGCGCTGGCGACGGTCGTCTTCGGCCTGGCTGTGATGTTCACCCGCGGCCACGCCTACGCCATGGAAGTGCTGAGCTTCGGCTTCGCCGGCGGCCTGACGGAAGACCAGAAGGGCTTCACCCTGATGGGCGTCGGCGTGTGGCTGGCCATCGTCATGTTCCTGAACGTCTGGGGCGTGATCTGGCCGAACCAGAAGCGCGCCCTGGGCATCGTCGTGGTCGATGACGCCGCCAAGGCCAAGGCCGCCCGCATCGCCATGCTGGGCAGCCGCACCAACCTGCTTCTGTCGCTGCCGATGCTGACGGCGATGGCCATGTACCAGACCCTGTTCGGCTGATCCGCCGAACCGATCGCAATGCGGGGCCGGGGAGGCGACCTTCCCGGCCTTCCGCGTTATGGGGAGCCGATGACTGTCCTCGAAGCCCAGGTCCGCGACGCCGACACCGACCGCTGGCTGTCCAGCCGGTTCGTGGCCGATGCGCAGGCCCGCGCCGACCTGATCGTGCTGTACGCTTTCGAGGCCGAGCTGATGGCCATCCCCACCCGGGTCACCCAGCCGCTGCTGGCCGAGATGCGCTACGCCTGGTGGCGCGAGCAGATGGACAGGGTCTTCGCCGGAACCGCCCGCAAGGGCCATCCGGTGCTGGAGGCCCTGACCGACATGGTCGCCCGTCACGACCTGCCGCGCGCCCCGTTCGACGGCCTGATCGAGGCGCATATCGGCCGGGTGCACGGCGAGCCCCACGATCTGGACGCCTTCTACGTCGGCCCGATGCAGCTGGCGGCGCGGATGCTGGCCGGACCGGGTCTGGACGAGGCGGTGGCGGACGCCGGCCGCGTGCGCGGCCTGAGCCAGACAGGGCGCCGCGATGAGGCCGGAGCGCTGAAGACCGCCGCCAACCGGGCCCTGAAAGGCCTGCCCGTGGCCGCCTTCCCGGCGGTCGCGCCCGCCGCCCTGGGCGACCCTGAGGCGCCCGAGGCGGCGAAGCGGTTGAGGCTGGTCTGGGCCGCGCTGAGAGGCCGGATCTAGGCCGCGCAGGCGACAGGGAGCTGGCCCGGGATCAGAACCAGGGCGCGCCCGCCGGATGATGCAGGGTGGCGTTCAGGCGGTTGAAGAAGTTGGTCGTGGCGATCCACAGGACGATGCCCGCCAGCGCCGGCTCGTCGAAATGGGCCTTGGCCGCGTCCCAGACGTCGTCCGGCACGCCAACGGAATTGTCGGCCAGGCGGGTGGCGGCTTCGGCCAGGGCCAGGGCCGCGCGCTCGGCGTCGGTGAAGTAGGGAGTCTCGCGCCAGGCCGAGACGGTGTCGAGCCGCTCGTCGGTCTCGCCGGCCTTGCGCATCTCCTTCGCGCCGGAGGCGACGCAGGCCGAGCAACCATTGATCTGGCTGGCGCGCAGATGGACCAGGTGCAGAACGGTGACCGGGGCGCCCGACTGGTGGGCCGAGGCGTAGAGGGTCTGAACGGCCTTTTGGGCGTCGGGCAGCATGGCGAGCAGGGTACGGGAAAGGCGCATGTCGGGGCTCCATGAGGACGGCCGCCCGGCGCCCTCATGGCGCCAGATCCGTCCGTCATCAGGGAGACGAGACGGGCCCGCCGGATGTGACATCCCCCGCTACAAATCGAGATGCAGGAACTGGTTGAAGTCGGTGGCGGCATAGCCGCCGAAGGCCGGACCGTCCGCGAACCCGCGCCGCCGGTAGAGGACGAGGGCCGGGTCGAAGGCCGGGCCGGAGCCGGTCTCCAGGCTGAGGCGGGACAGGCCGCGCGCCTTCGCCTCGGCGATGATGTGATCCAGCAGGGCCGCCGCCACGCCCTGACGCAGGTGATCCGGATGGGTGCGCATCGACTTCAGCTCGCCCTGTCCGCCGGGATGTGTCTTCAGGGCCCCGATGCCCGCGATGGCGTTGTCGCGCCACACGCTCCAGACCGTGATGTCAGGTCCGCTCAGCCCCGATAGGTCCAGAGCGTGAACCGACTCCGGCGGCGAATAGGCCTGCATGCCCTTCAGATGCAGCGCCAGCAGGTCGCGGGCCGGCGCCCCCGTCAGATCGTCGATGCGGATACTGAACGCGGCGGTCATGGGTAGCTCAGCACCTCCGGCGGATGGACCGTCGTATTGGGCGAACCGCGGAAGGCCCAGCGGATGAAGCGGGCGGTGGACAGGGCGCCCGCCCGGGTCAGGAGCTGGGGCGGGCCGAAGGGGCGCTCGTGCATGGCCTGGGCCCAGTCCGGCAGAAGGTCGAGCCCCGCCTGCATGATCACGCCCGCGGCGGCGTCGACGGCGGGGGAGCCGACCCGCTGACGCATCACCATCCGCGCCACCTCGCGCGTGCGGGCGTCGGCGCGCAGCTGGGGGCGATAGCTGCGGATCAGGGCTTCGGCCTCGGCGCGGCTGCGGGGAATGGGGTCTGCGTGCAGCGCCTCGGCGATCCGCGCGGTCTCGGCGAAATAGGCGTCCTGATCCGACATCGGCATGTTCGGCTCGGCGTAGCGGATCCAGGCGTCGAGGAAGCTGATGGTCTCGGTGACATGGACCCAGGCCAGCAGGGCCGGGTCGGAGACGCGATAGGGCCTGCCGTCGGGCAGGACGCCCGCCAGCTTGGCGTGGATGCGGTTGACCTTGTCGATGGCGGCCTGGCCCCGCTCGGCATGGTCATAGGTGGTGGTGGCGATGAATTTGGCCGTCCGCCTCAGGCGGCCGTGCATGTCGGCGCGGAAGTCGGAATGGTCCCAGACCCCGGCCAGCACCGCCGGGTGCAGCATCTGCAGCAGCAGGCCCGAGACGCCGCCGATCATCATGGTCACCACGTCGCCGTTGACCCGGGCCGCCACGCAGTCCGGCGGGAACAGGGCGTCGGCCCGGCGCAGCACGGGCCGCTCACCCTTGTCGGCGTCATTGAAGACATCGGTGATCTTCTGGCGGATGGCGCGGCGGGCGAAGTCGAGGGCCATGGCGGTGCTTCTCAGGCCTGACCGGCGGCCGGTCCCAGCAGGGCGATTTTCTTGTCCAGGCGGGCGACCTCGTCCTCCAGGCGGGCCTGTTCGGACGCCATATCGACGGGCGAGCCGTCTTCGTATTTCAGCTGCGCGCCCTGGGCGATCAGGTCGAGGCGGTAGATCAGGGTGACCCGGCGGTCGGTCAGGCGTTCGAGCTCGGTCGGGTCCGACATCAGCCCGCGTCCCGCCAGGCCTTGAGGGCCTCCAGCCCGCGGATGCTCATCAGCCGCTTCTTGGCCCGCCCGCGCTCCTTGGGATGGATGCGCTTGCCGTCTTCATCGACCTTGGGCGCCTCCAGCGGGGGCAGCAGTCCATAGTTGATGTTCATCGGCTGGAACTTCGAACCCTCGAGGTGGCCGCCGGTGATGTGCTCGACCAGGGCGCCCATCGCCGTTTCCGGCGGCGGGGCCGACAGGTCGCGACCGAGCGCCTGGGCGGCGGCGAGGCGGCCGGTGAGCAGACCCATGGCGGCGCTCTCGACATAGCCCTCGACACCCGTCACCTGGCCGGCGAAGCGCAGTCGCGGCATGGATTTCAGGCGCAGCTGCTTGTCCAGAAGCTGCGGGCTGTTGAGGTAGGTGTTGCGGTGCAGGCCGCCCAGACGCGCGAACTGGGCGTTCTGCAGGCCCGGGATCATGCGGAAGGTCTCGGCCTGGGCGCCGTGCTTCAGCTTGGTCTGGAAGCCGACCATGTTGAACAGGGTGCCCAGCGCGTTGTCCTGGCGCAGCTGGACGATGGCGTGGGCCTTGACGGTCGGGTTGCGCGGATTGGTCAGGCCGACGGGCTTCATCGGGCCGTGGCGAAGGGTCTCGCGGCCGCGCTCGGCCATGACCTCGATGGGCAGGCAGCCGTCGAAATAGGGGACGTTCTCCCATTCCTTGAATTCGGCCTTGGGTCCGTCCAGCAGGGCGTCGATGAAGGCGTCGTACTGGGCCTTGTCCATCGGGCAGTTGACGTAGGCGGCGGCGTCGCCGCCCGGGCCTTCCTTGTCATAGCGCGACTGGCGCCAGGCGATGTCGAAGTCGATCGAGTCGGCGTGGATGATGGGCGCGATGGCGTCGAAGAAGCTGAGGCTCTCCTCGCCGGTGGCCTTCAGGATGGCGTCAGCCAGGGCGGGCGAGGTCAGGGGGCCGGTGGCGACGATGACATTGTCCCACGCCTCCGGCGGCAGGCCGGCGATCTCCTCGCGCACGACGGTGACCAGCGGATGGGCCTGCAGCTTCGCGGTCACGGCCTGGGAGAAGCCGTCGCGATCGACCGCCAGGGCGCCGCCGGCGGGCACCTGATGGGCGTCGCCGCAGCTCATGATGATCGAATCCAGCGCCCGCATCTCGGCGTGCAGCAGGCCGACGGCGTTAAACTCCCAATCGTCCGAACGGAAGGAGTTGGAGCAGACCAGCTCGGCCAGGCCGTCGGTGTGGTGGGCATCGGTCTTCACGCCGGGGACGCCGCGCATCTCATGCAGGATGACGGGCACGCCCGCGTTGGCGATCTGCCAGGCGGCTTCCGAGCCGGCAAGGCCGCCGCCGATGACGTGGACGGGAGAGGGGGAGGTGGAGCTCATGAGCGGGGTTCTAGCCCGCCCCGCCGGGTACGCCAGTGCTTTATGGCCGCGGCGGGGATTTCGCCGGGAGCCTTGCGCCGGAGGGGCGGCTGGACGCATGAAGCGGGCATGAGCACCGAGCGGAGTCGCCCCATGACCGTTTCAGCCACCGAGGCGACCTTCGAAGGCTTCCGCGTGACGCGTCACAATCCGGGTGTGATCCTGATCTGGGCTGCGGTCTGGCTGGTCGGTCTGATCGCCGCGGCGGTCGCGACCTTCCCGATGCTGTCTCCCTGGGCGCCGGAGATGACGACAGCGAACGGCGACATATCCAAACTGTCCGCGCCCGCCTTGGCGGCGATCAGCAACGCCGGCTACGCCGTCCTGCCGGTCGTGCTGCTGATCCAGACCGTGCTGATGCCGGCGTTGTACCGGGCGGTGCTGCGTCCGGAGCCCAAAGGCTTCGGCTACCTCCGGTTCGGGTCCGACGAACTGCGCATGTTCCTGGTCGCCCTCGGCCTCGGGGCCGTGTCCGTGCTGCTCAATCTGATCAGTTCCGGGCTTGAGACCGCCGCCGCCCAGACGATGGGCGCGGTCGGCGCCCTGGTCGTGTCGATGGCCGTGTTCGCCACCTCGATCGCGATCACCGTGCGGCTGTCGCTGGTGGCGCCGATCACCCTGCTGCGCGGCAAGATCTCGTTCGTCGAGGGCTGGCACGTGTCCGCCCGCTGGTTCTGGCCGCTTCTGGGCATCACCGTGCTGTCGATGACGATGGCGGCCATCGTGGTCATCCTGCTGCTGATGATCGGCCTGCCGTTGCAACAGGCCGTCACCGGCGGGGCGAGCGCGGTCACCCCGCTGTCCACGATCAGCTTCCTGCTCCTGCTGCTGCTGATCCCGCTGGGCGCCACATTGGTGACCACGATCCTGTGGGCGCCCTATGCGGCCATGTGCCGGAACCTGCCGCCGCGGGACTGACCGGGGATCAGGCCCGCGCCTTCGCCCGGGCCGGCTTCTTCTCCGCCGTCGAGACAAGGCCCGCCACGCGCGCCTTGCGGCGCTGTTCGTGCCGGTCCAGCACCTCCTTGAGGTATTTGCCGGTCCAGCTGGCGGGATTGGCCGCGACCTGTTCGGGGGTGCCGACCGCGACGATCTCGCCACCGCCGTCGCCCCCCTCGGGCCCGAAGTCCAGCAGCCAGTCGGCGACCTTGATGACATCCAGGTTGTGCTCGATCACGACGATGGTGTTGCCGTTCTCGACCAGTTCCTGAAGCACCTCCAGCAGCTTGCGGGTGTCCTCGAAATGCAGGCCCGTGGTGGGCTCGTCGAGGATGTAGAGCGTCTTGCCGGTGGCCCGCTTGCTGAGCTCCTTTGACAGCTTGACCCGCTGGGCCTCGCCGCCGGACAGGGTGGTCGCCGACTGGCCGACCTTGACGTAGCCCAGGCCGACCCGCTCCAGTGTCAGCATCTTGTCGCGGATAGAGGGCACGGCGGTGAAGAAGCGGGCGGCTTCCTCGACCGTCATGTCCAGCACATCCGAGATGGACTTGCCTTTGAACACGATCTCCAGCGTCTCGCGGTTGTAGCGCTTGCCGTGACACACATCGCAGGTGACGTAGACGTCCGGCAGGAAGTGCATCTCGATCTTGATCAGGCCGTCGCCCTGACAGGCCTCGCAGCGGCCGCCCTTCACATTGAAGGAGAACCGGCCGGGACCGTAGCCGCGGGCCTTGGACTCCGGCAGACCGGCGTACCAGTCGCGGATGGGGCCGAAGGCGCCGGTGTAGGTGGCCGGGTTCGAGCGCGGGGTGCGGCCAATGGGCGACTGGTCGATGTCGATGACCTTGTCGAACAGCTCCAGTCCCTCGATCCGGTCGAAAGGAGCCGGGGCGTCGGACGCATTGTGCAGGCGGCGCGCGGCGGCCTTGTACAGGGTCTCGATCGTGAAGGTCGACTTGCCGCCGCCGGACACGCCGGTGACGCAGGTGAACAGGCCGCCGGGGATCTCGCCGGTGACGTTCTTCAGATTGTTGCCGGTGGCGCCGCTGATCTTCAGCATCTTCTTGCGGTCGACCGGACGGCGGCCGTCGACCGGCAGTTCGATCTCGCGCTCGCCGGTCAGGTATTTGCCGGTCAGGGAGTTCGGATTGGCCATGACGTCGGCGGGCGTGCCCTCGGCGCAGACCTGGCCGCCATGGACGCCGGCCGCGGGGCCCATGTCGATGACGTAGTCGGCGGTCAGGATCGCCTCTTCGTCATGCTCGACCACCAGGACCGAATTGCCCAGGTCGCGAAGCCCCCTGAGGCTTTCCAGCAGGCGGGTGTTGTCGCGCTGGTGCAGGCCGATGGAGGGTTCGTCCAGCACGTAGAGGACGCCGGTCAGGCCCGAACCGATCTGCGAGGCCAGGCGGATGCGCTGGCTCTCGCCGCCGGACAGGGTGCCCGAGGCCCGCGAGAGGCTGAGGTAGTCCAGGCCGACGTTGTTCAGGAACCGGAGGCGGTCCGAGATTTCCTTCAGGATGCGGCGGCCGATCTCCAGCTGCTTTTCGGTCAGCTGGTCGGGCAGGGCGCTGACCCACTCGTAGGCCTTCTTGATCGACAGCCACGACACCTCGGCGATGTCCTCGCCGGCGACCTTGACCGCCAGGGCCTCGGGCTTCAGGCGCTTGCCGCCGCAGGCCTCGCACGGGGTCTCGGACTGGAACCGGCCCAGTTCCTCGCGCACCCAGGCCGAGTCCGTCTCGCGCCAGCGGCGCTCCAGGTTCGGCAGAACGCCTTCGAAGGCCTTGGAGGTCTCGTACTTCCGGGCGTTGTCGTCGTAGGTGAACTTGATCTTCTCGCCGCCCGAGCCGTGCAGGATGACGGTCTGGGCCTTGCCTGGCAGCTCGCGCCACGGCTTGTCCATCGAGAAGCCGTAGTGGGTCGACAGCGACTGCAGCGTCTGGGTGTAGAGGGGCGAGGGACCGCGCGACCAGGGGGCGACGGCCCCGCCGTGCAGGGTCTTGTCCTTGTCCGGCACCACCATGTCGGCGTCGAAGGCCAGCTTGACGCCCAGGCCGTCGCAGACCGGGCAAGCGCCGAAGGGATTATTGAACGAGAACAGCCGCGGCTCGATCTCGCTGATGGTGAAGCCGGAGACCGGGCAGGCGAACCGCTCCGAGAAGGTGATCCGGCGGGGCTCCTCGCCCTCGGCGGCGTTGGCCCATTCGGCCACGGCGATGCCGTCGGCCAGCCCCAGAGCGGTCTGCAGACTGTCGGCGTAGCGGCCTTCCAGACCGGCCTTGGTGACGATCCGGTCCACGACGATGTCGATGTCGTGCTTGAACTTCTTGTCGAGGGT